>JAFGPH010000279.1 GCA_016926135.1 Deltaproteobacteria bacterium | reverse complement strand
TTCAGGACTTCCCTGATCTTCAGGGAGAGACTCTTCGCGGCAAAGGGCTTTTGAATGAAGCCGCTGCAGCCCCTTTCGAGGATCTCCGCAGCCTGGCCTTCCAGGCTGTAGCCGCTGGAAAGGAGCACCTTGATCCCCGGGTTCAGCCTTTTCAGCCGGTCAAAGGCTTCTCCTCCGCCCATATCAGGCATGATCAAGTCCAGGATGACGAGGTCAATCTCAGTCCCTCGTTCCTTGTATATCCGAAGGGCTTCCTCGCCGCTCCTGGCCTCGATAACATGGTATCCCAGTTCTTCCAAGAGATCCCTGCATACCTCAATGATCATGTCTTCGTCATCCACGAGAAGCACCGTCTCCGAGCCCCTGCTGATCTCCTCGCCAGGCACTACCTCAGCGCTCGCCTCCTTCATGGAGGCGGGCAGATAGAGTCGGAAGGTGGTCCCATGACCCTTCTCGCTGTACACATCGATAAAGCCGCCATGGCTCCTGACAATCCCGTAGACGACGGCGAGCCCGAGCCCGGTTCCCCTTCCCATTTCCTTGGTGGTGAAAAACGGTTCAAAGATTCTTTGCCGGGTGGGTCCGTCCATACCCACTCCCGTATCCGTGACGGAGACCTTGACATACCGGCCAAGCGGGATTTCGAAGCCCTTCACGAAATCTTCTTCCAGAACCACGTTTTCCGTCTCCAAATAAAGATTTCCCCCGCCCGGCATGGCCTGCCAGGCGTTGACGTAGAGATTCAGCAGCACCTGCTCAATCTGACCGCGATCCACCTCCGTGCTCCATATCCCTTCCTGGAGCTTGCTCTGGATATGGATCTCCTTTCGTGTGCGGCCAAACATCTGGACACTCCTCTCAACGACCTCATTCATGTCCGTGGGTCTGACCTCGTACCTGCCGCCCCGGGCAAAACCAAGAAGTTGTCTGGTGAGATCCGCCCCGCTCTTCACATACTGTTCAATACTCTTCATTCGTTCATAGTGGGGATGGCGGCTATCCATATCCAGCAGCAACAGGGAGGCGTTTCCCTGAATACCCATGAGGAGATTGTTGAAGTCATGGGCAATGCCTCCGGCCAGGGTCCCGATGGCTTCCATCTTTTTGGCGTGGAGCATCTCTTCCTGGAGGATCTTGATCCTCCTCTCCGCCAGCACCCGGTCCGTCACGTCGCGACCGGTCCCGCTGATATAGGGGGAAGCACGCTCAGGCGTGACTAGGGTGCTGTGATATTCGATGTAGATTTTGCGACCGTCCTTTGCGTAATAGCTGGAGACCCCCCGATAGGAACCTCCCTCAATGATCTGCCCCAGATACTCGCTCTCAAAGAGCGGTCGCAGTTCGGGTTTCATGAAATCCGCTATCCTGCGTCCCAGGAGTTCCTCCTCGCTGTAACCGAACAACTTGCTCAGGGCGGGGTTGAATGAGAGAAGACGTCCCTCAAGGTCCTGCGTGTACACGAGATCGCTGATGGAATCAAAGAGGTCTCTGAACCGTTTCTCCGATTCACGGAGTCTTTCCTCCGCCTCTCTCTCTTCCGTGATGTCCCGGCCGATGGCGATGATGGATTCCACCTCACCGGAATTCCCGGTAACTCCCTTTAGCGACCACGCGAACCAGCGCAGTCCCTCTTTGGTGTAAGCCCGTTCCTCGTGATAGGTGGTATAGGGGTCATGCATGACCCTCTGAAGGGATTCGCTTACGCGTTGCCTGTCATCCTCGTGGACCAGGGGCAGAAAAGCCTGACCCAGGAGTTCTTCTTCCTTCTGACCGAAGGCCTCACAGTAGGTGGGGCTGACAAAGAGCAGTCGCAGCTGGGCATCCAATTTCACGATGAGTCCCGTCATGTTCTCTACCAGCATGCGATACTTGCTTTCGCTCTCCCTCATGCCCCCTTCGGCCTTTTGACGGTCCTTCAGCATCCTGTTGGCAGAAAGCGCCAATTGATTGAATTCTGAAAAATAGACCTGTCCTTGGTCGATACTCGCAGACTCAGTGGCCGCCCTTTCAAAGAACGTAGTAAAGGCCTCAAAGCTCCTCTTTGCCCTTCCGGATATCACCTTTGCCAGAAGGATGATAAAGGCGAGAAGGCCGAAGAGGGTCGCGATGATCTTCGCAATCTCGCCTTTCACTTCTCCTTCAAGCGCCCTCTTCTTTTCCGCGATCACCTTATCGATCTCGTCCACGTACACACCAGCCCCCACAAACCACCCCCAGTCCTTGATTCCTTCGACATAACTGGTCTTGGGGCCGGCAATGGCACCTTTGACCGGAGGCACCACATAGCTCACAAACCCGCCTCCTCTTTTTGCCACACGGATCAGTTCCTGAATGATCTTCACTCCATGGATATCCGTCACGGCATATACGTTTCCTCCTTTCTCAGGCCCGAGGAGGCTGAATCCGTCAAAGCGGCCCACGAAGATGTATCCGTCCTTTCCGAAACGGATCTTGCCCAGTCTTTCGAGGACGTCCCTCTGGACGTCCCTTTCCACGTCGTCGAGGTATTCCCCTGTCCCGATGAACCACTCGAAGGGCTCGAAGTGCTTGATGAAAGCGATCTTCGGAAAATCCCTTCTCTCTTCAGAAGGCTTGGTCCAGGTGTACTCGTAGAACCCTTCTCCCCGGGTTTTGGCGATCTCAATCATGTCCCTGATCACCGTTTTCCCCTGCGTATCCCGCATGTCGATCAGATCCAGTCCCTCCAGGTCCGGCCTGTCCGCAAACAACTGCTCCACCCCGGCCAGGTTGGTCGCGAAGTAGTAGCCTCTTCCCCCGTTGAATCGGATTGGTCTGAGTGCGTCCTTGACCATTTTCTGGAGCTCTTTCTGATCCCTGAGCCCCTCGTTCTGCCTGCAGATGTTCAGCGCAATCTCATAGGCCTCATAGGTGCGACTTCTGATGTTCTTCTTCAGGCGCATCTCGGTAAGGGATTTCTTGAATTCTATGTGGTCCGCCGCATTCCTCACCTGGTCTCTCACCATATTCTTCTGGGATTCCAGATAGCGCGCCCGCAGTTCCGCGGATTCGTGATGGAAACCGCGATAGACCGACGAAATCCACAGACACGCGATCACCAGGATCGCAAGGGCTGCGACCAGGATCATGCTGAAGAGAAATGCGGAGGAGATGCTAATGGGTTTCGTTCTATTCATTGCGTTATTCGAATCGGTTATCCTTACCACTGCTTCCCGTCATTGGAGAGATGGTACCAACCGGTGCCGGAAAGCTCAAGGACAATGGCTGATTCTCGGTCTTTTGTGGTCCGGCAGGGGAGTATCTGGGGTTCTTAGAGGCGCAAGGAGATCAACGACCACAGCCTATCAAGACAACTGGCGCGCCTGCCGTGATTCGAACACGGGGCCTGCGGATTAGAAGTCCGCTGCTCTATCCAGCTGAGCTACAGGCGCGAAATGCGATCAGTTTAACCGCGGGGCGTCATATCAACCGCCAATTTCCCGTTACCCTCACCCGAGTTATTCGGAGACCTGGAATAGACGGTTCCTTCCCCCCCATTGAGCACCTGTCGCAGGAGAAAATTGGTGTTCTGTTCCAGTTGACCGAGGGTCTGGGCCAGGGCCTTCAACTGGATCAATGTCTTTCTCGACTTATCCTGTGAAGGGATCCCGAAGTCTTGTGTGGAAAGGAGATGAATCAACCGATCCAGTTTCGATCTCTCAAATCGATCTGAGTTGTCGTAGATGAGGCTTGTCCACTCCTTCACGGTGTCCTCGATCAGGTGTGTGCAACACTTGAGGACTTCCACGTCTATTCCAAAATACAGTGATTTTTTGAGAGCAGCGATCACCTCCCAGATCGCCTTTCTCTTCTCTTCATTGACGGCACATTTCTCAAACAGGTCCTTCCACCTTTCCTCGATCTGCATCACCACCCAGTTCTCCGCCCTCTGAGGAGGAAGTGACAGTTCGAGGAATCTCTTCTGAACACCGATGAGATCCTGCCTCAGAAGCCCGCAATCACCGTTTATTTCAAGCACCATCTTATTGAGACTTTCGATGTTTGTGAATTTCGGGCTTTTTTCGTGAAGAATCTCCAGCAGCAACCGCTCCCACTGATCCCTCAGGTATCCTATCTCCTGCTTCACCAGGGAGAACACAAGAGCCCCTTTGGCAACTGCATTCCTGAGGGAATCAGCCAGAATATTGCATGCGTTGATCCGATCCCTGGCAAGCTGCTGCATAGCTCTCAGCGAATCCTGATGGAGGTGGTGGGAGAGCAATTCGGTTCCCAGCAGGCGAGAGAGCTTCTTGATCACCACCGTCTCCGGGCTCCCCATCCTGATCGTGTAAGGCTGAAAGTGGATTTTGATAACGGCGACCACCACGTAATCGCTGTCCTGCCAGATGGTATTGACGCAGTAGTCTTTGGGATAATCGAAGGTGGAATACATGTCCAGGTGAAGGTCCAATTTGCGCACAAGCACAGGCTCCATGTGGTGTGAGTCCTCCCACATGCCTTCCACCTGAAGCTTCACGCTGCGAGAGTCGTTTCTCGGATCCTCCGATGTCCAGCTCTTCTGCTTCTCCACACACCAGGCCATAGCCTCCATGGGCCTGCCGGGTTCATCCCGGTAGTCCAGCCACGGCCTCCCGGGAGGGTTGTATTCGGACTTCTCAGGCAGTCCCCAGGCAATCCCCTTCCGGGCCGCATCAATGACACCGGACGTGATCCTCTCGGTGATCAGCTCCGGCGGTTTTCCCACACGGTAAATGGTTCCCTTGAAGGCATTCGGGAGACAGAAGAGGATCGTCTCGATCATCTCCCTGCAAGCCATCTCCAAAACCCCTTTTTCGATCTCCAGGGACAACCCTGTTCATCCTCCTGCATGCTTTGGTTCCCAACAACCTCTGGATCGTCTCTTAAAACTTTGGACTTTAGGAGTTTTTTCAAATTTGTCAATACCTATTGCGAGACAGCTTGACAATCCCCTACCCGAGTGCCACACTTCCACGATGCTACGGAATGCCCTCCACATCAAATCCCTGCCTGCGCTCCATGACCCTCTCTTGATCGCGGGGTTTGAAGGCTGGGGAAATGCCCTAAATCTTTCCAAGGGGATGGCAGAATACCTCGTCGAAAAGCTGCACGCCAAGCCCTTCGGCACCATCAATCCTGATCCCTTCTATCGCTTCGACGAGCAGAGGCCCTTTGTCGACATCCAGGACGGAATCCTGAAGGAGATCGCCCACCCCGGAGGGTCCCTTTACGCCACTGAGCCCACCCCCGGCAAACGGGATCTGATCATTCTGAAGGCCTTTGAGCCCCATCTCCGCTGGCTCCAGTTTGCAGACGCCATCCTCACCGTGTGTATGAAAACCGGCGTTAAGACCGTCATCTGCCTCGGAAGCATGTATGACAATGTCCTTCACACCGACACGGTCATTTCCGCCCTCGCCTCAAACCAGGAGATTCTCGCCAGCCTGAAGGAGCGGAAGGTGCTCCCCGTCAATTACAAAGGGCCGAGTGCGATCCATTCGACCCTTCTCACAGAGGCACAGAGGCGGGGTATCGACTGCATCAGTCTCTGGTGCCACTGTCCATACTACCTCCAGGGGACCATGCATTTCGGGTTGCTCTCCCACCTCGCTGGTGTGCTCTCCTCATGGGGAGGATTTGAACTGGACACCCAGGAACTGGATGTTACCTGGAGGGAAATCATCAGGCAGATTCAAGGGATCATCGATAAGAACCCCGATATCCAGGTGATGATCAACGATCTCAAGAAGGCGAAGTTGAAAGGCTCCTGGGACACGACGAAGCGGCACGACAAGGTCATCCACCTCGAAGATTTCATGAGGCCTAAGTAGGAATCAAAGACACCGGTAAAACCAGGGAAACCCGAGCGCCGGATCAGGTGCCCCCGCTCACCCCTCCACCCTGAATCGTTTTGACCTTTTCCACAAGCGCGGGGATAATCTCCCCAGAACTTCCCTGCAAGAAGACATCCGTCATGGTCTGGGTCAAATGGGTGCTTTCCTTGTTCACTTCGATGATCCTGGCGCCGTTCCTCTTGGCCACGACCGGTATGGTGTTGGCAGGTGAGACCACGGCGGAGGTTCCGACTACGAGAAGCGCCTGGGCGCCTGCAGCCATCTCAAAAGAGCGGCTCAGCGCGTCCGGGGGAATGGACTCGCCGAAGAAGACCACGTCCGGCTTCAGGATCATGCCACAGCTGCACCGGGGAGCGGTTTCCCCCCTCCTTTCTTCGGAGGGGACCCTGTATCCGCACTGCAGGCAGGAAAGCGTGCTGGAGTTTCCGTGGTACTCGATCACATGGGCCGATCCTCCGGCCTGATGGAGATTGTCCACATTCTGCGTGATCACGCAGTGGAGCAAACCCATTCTCTCGAGATCGGCCAGGCCGATATGGGCCTTGTTGGGCTTGGCCTGCTGCACAAGGGTATCCATCTCCCTGAGCATGGCCCAGACCTTCTTCGGGTTGCTCCTGAAGGCATGGATGGTTGCATATTCGGCGGGATTGTACTTGTCCCAGAGGCCTCCGGCTCCCCGGAAATCCGGGATTCCCGATTCCACCGAAATCCCTGCGCCGGTCAACGCCAAGGTCAGCCTGGAACTGCAGATGATGCGGGCAGCCTCTTCAATCCGCTCTTCCACGTCATCCTACCCGGTTGGCAGAAAAGGAACGAGGCTCCAGGAGGATCTTCCTCTCACGGCAGGGCCTCAATCCGAACCCAGCGCCTGCAGGGCCGCCTTGAGGCATTCCATGGATCGCACCGAATGGTCCATCATTTCCCTGATGTGTCCTGCGCTGCGCTGCTTTCCTGCGCCATCAAGCTCTTCTGCGAAGGCGCTGTACTCCTCAAGGTGATGTTCGCTGTGATCGATCCAGTGCTCGATCCTCACCCTTGCCTTTTGTACGAAATCCATAACTTCCATCCTCAATGCGGCAGATAGGGGAAGCTATAACACATCGGATGAAGGAGGGCAAGTCCAAGTTCACCCCCCCCGGCGAAGACGAGTGAAGAGGGATGAGGAAACGAGGATTCCCGGATAGGCCTTTTTCAGATGTCCGTCAGGTGTGATTCAATTCATATTGACTCCATCAGCGCGTAACGGTAAGATCTGCCGTCCAATCTCGGATCAGGGGGAGCCAAATGGTGGGACCCGATATCTTGGAAGGAAAAAGAATCCTCATTGTCGATGATGAGCCGGATGTCCTTGAAACCCTTGAAGAAATGTTAAGCGCGTGCCTGATCGACAAGGCGCCCAGCTTTGAATCGGGA
>JAFGPH010000278.1 GCA_016926135.1 Deltaproteobacteria bacterium | reverse complement strand
TGTGAACTCAGAAATGTCGCGCCAGGGCGGGCCGAAACAAATTCCAATGCTCAAAATTCAAATGACCAAATCGGTGGAAAGGTTTCTTTCTTGTTTAGGATTTTCGAATTTTTTTGTTTTGTGTTTGTTTCGAATTTCGGATTTCGATATTCGAATTTGGTTGCGGCCATAAGGCTGCATTGGGTAAGCCTTCATGTAAACATGAGTTCACAATCGATGTTCTTCGTCTTTTCTCCTCGGCAGGCTCCTCAAAGGCGCCATCTTCCCACTCCGGAGTTCTTCCGCCGGTCCGATGATCTTCAGATGACTATACAAGAAGCACCGCACCGAGCTGCCTTACAGGTCTTATTGATCCCCTTCATCCACGATGGCAACAAGTCTGACCATGGATCCGTCACCTCCTACCCATCGGATAGGCAGCCCGGAGATGGTGACTCTCTTGCCCGTGACCTGGTCCAAATCGCCACCAACGTTCTCCCACCCCATGATGCCGTTGCCCAGGAGGATCTTGTGGCAGGGCTCCCAAAGCGGGAAGTCCTGAATCACGTCGTGGCCTGTCTCTTTCTTGTACTCCGCGCAAATGTCGGGGCGAATCGGCCCGATCCCATGCGGCCCGATGGCTGTGCCCAAGGGATGATCCAGGGCCTGCTGATCCACACCGACAGCTTTCACCTTCTTCTCAACGAACCACTCACCCGCTTCCTTGTAAAGCCCCGGGGAATAGCAGAAATACTCATCCGTGTCGGCAAAGAACTTGTGCCACCCGCTGTTGATGATGACGATGTCTCCCTTTTCGATCTTGGGTCGAGCCTTTTCGAGATCGTCCGGGGTGATGACACCCCATTTCGGCTTAGGGATGGAGACGACCACTCCGGTTCCATAGTAGCTCTCCAGGGGAAGGTCCGCGGTGTACATCGGCCCCTTCAGCTTGTTCTCGGGAAGTACGTGAATGGGCGAGTCCGCATGGGTGGAGCAGTGCATCGGGGCCGTGATCCATTGTGTAAGCACCCCGGATTTTGCATGGTAATGAAATCGCTCAATCTTCACCTCCGGAAAGTACGGCCAGAGCGGGGTGCCGTGGCCAAAAGGCTGACTGAGATCCACAAGCTTTGTTTTTTTCATTTCAGGTTCCCTCCTTGTGATGGTTGAATGCATGACCTGCCTCAGGTTCTCTTTCACTTCGAGGGCGTAAGAGGGGAATCAACGTCCCTTCTCCCGCTCTTTGACGAGCTTTTCCATATAGGCTTCGAAATAGGGAGCCTCCTTGGCCATCCTCGGTCTCAGCTCCGGCCCAATTTCGGTGTAGTCCTTACGATCCACAATCGCCCAGAGAGGATGAGGTTCGGCCGGGGGACAGCCTCCCACGAACACGCCTCTCTTGCGGTACTTCTTGAGGCAATCTCCGAAGAGGATGACCTGGTGGGGGTCGAGATCCTCGGGGATGGACCCCTTGCGACCCACTAGAATGACGGCATCCCGGTTCTTTTCATATTCACCCAGGGCTTTCATCTTTTCCATGGTGAGACCAACCAGAGAAAGGCAACTGCTGCAGGCTCCCTCGGTTTCGATGCGGTACTCGGGGTACTTTTCAAGTCCGTCGAGATAGGGGAGCCAGAGCGGCCTGAATACCTCATCGATGCGCTTCCCCCGGACATCGATGAGGCAATCTTCATAGTTGCCCAGCCCCCTCTCGTGAGCCGGTTCAAAATAGGCAACTTTGGAAATATCCAATCCCACCATGCGGCAGGCCGTGGCGTCCACGGCTACGGGATCCTTTCCCGCAACGAGACAGCCGAAGTCGACAGGAATGGTGGAGTGGGGGCCGAACCCCTCCGCAGGACGGATGAGGTCCGCGATGTTCAGATCCGCCTTGATCACGGACCAGAGGTCCATCATGGCTTTGGCAAGGTTGGTCTGGTGCATCTCGTAGTGAACTTTGTCCTGCACAACCCCCTTGATGTTCTTGAGCGCACAGGTAAAGACCATGCTGCAGTGAGACTTGAAGATGGGCATGTTGATGATATGCTCTGCCTCGAGGAGGAATCTGGGCAGTCTGACTTTGGTCATTTCCGACCTTGCGTCCCGGATGGGAATGGTGATCAGATCCTTCTCGCTCTTGATGTCGATCACCTTGTCCGCCCCCGCATCTTCTGCCGCCTTCAAAATCCCGCTGACCCTGAGCGACTCCATGGTGTCGCACCCGATGGCGGAGGCTTCGGCGACAATGACCTCTTTGGGATCAGCCTTGCGGATCTCCTTGATGACGGCGGCAACGAGGTCTGGATTCGTATTGACGCTGCTCTGCGGAGGGGCCACATGTCCTGCGTTTGGTTTGAGCACAACCGTGGATCTCTGCCTGATCAGGGAAGTGACGCCGCCGAGCGGCTCAAGGACCTCATGCACCATTTTCTCAACGTCGGTTCCTTTTGCAATGGATACGATAGACTTTTTCATAAGGAAGTCCTCCATGCTGGAAGCTCGAAAAGGCTCGTTGGCTCACTATCGCCTTCCAGCGTTTTCCGGGTTGTAAAAAAGCAACCTTGAAATCTTTGCCGACGTTTCCTTCAACTGCTGGGCAATCGGGGAATCATATTTCTTCTGGACCCTGTGGCGGGGCCCGACCACCACGAGGGCCGCTACCGGCTTTCCGGAGTTGTCGAAGATGGGGGCTCCCATAGCATTGGTTCCAAGGTCGTGCTCCTCGTTGTCGAAGGAAAGCCCGAGCCGTCGGATCTCCTGATATGTCCTTTGAAGCGCCTTGGGATCGGTAATCGTATGCGGCGTCAGGGCAGGAAAAGGGCCCCGGAGGATCCTGCCCTTCACCTCAGGGGAGGAAAATGCGAGGATTGCTTTGGCGCCTGCGGCCGCATGGACCGAAAGGATGTCGCCGACATTGCCCGCGAATTTGGTCCGATGGGGCCCTTCGGAGAGGTATGCCAGCACCGTGTTCGTGCCGGAAAAGACCTCCAATGCAATCGTCTCGCTCAATGCATCCCGCAAATCGTCCATGAGGGGTTTCGCAATATGAACCAGATTCGTCTCCAGAGATCTCTTGATCGAGACTCCAATGGCCATGGCCGACGGGCCCAATTGAAATTTCTTGTTTTGCGGACCCTGCCGGAGGAAGCCCTTTTTGACTAGGACATGCAGGAGTCGGCTGGTCGTTGATTTGTGAAAACCGGTCCTTTCACTGATCTCAAAGGTGCCCATTTCCCGGTTATGGGGGACAAACAGCATCAGGATATCGAGCGTTTTCTCAACCGCGCGGTGCGTGGTTATCGTGTCGGACACCACAACCTCCATATTCCATATAATGCAACATTAGTGCATTATATGCCATAAATGTTCGCACACCGGTTTCCGAATTGTCAAGGGGAATTTTCCGATTTGGAGGACAAACGATTGGACGGGCAGGTTGGATGGCATGGTTGCTTCAGATCAGGGTAAGGATTGGGCCCTGGCGTGGTCGCCTTCCGGGTGAAGCCTGAAATGAAGGGGTTAGCGATCCCCTGGCCAACGGGAAGAGTCGGTTCATCATCCATCTAACGGCCATGCTCAGAGCGCAATGTCACCTTTGAAGGTGGATTTGGGTTCTCCACATGACTTGCAAATGCGTTGGCTCAGGGATAAAAATGGGGAGCACTTCGATTTGAAGGAAAGGAGCAGATATGGGTTCAATGAATTTCAAGGTGACGCTGTTGGGAACCGGCATCCCGGATCCCAAGCCGGATCGCTACGGTTCCAGCGCCCTGGTGGAGGCAGGAGGGCAAAAACTCATATTCGACTGCGGCCGCGGCGCCCTGCAGCGGCTTTCCGAGACAGGCACTCCCCTCAAGGAGGCGAACAGGCTTTTTCTCACGCATCATCATTCCGACCACACCGTGGGCATCCCGGATCTCTGGCTGACACCGTGGATTTTCGGAAGATGGACCGAGCCCTTTTATGTCTGGGGCCCTCCGGGCACAAAGAGGATGATGCGGAAACTGGAGGAGGCATTTGCCTTCGACATCGCCATCCGCCCGGTCCACGACCTCCTTCCCCCGGAGGGGGCCAGGGTTGTGGCCGAGGATGTCGGAGTCGGCGTGGTCTACGAGAGGGAGGGTGTGAGGGTGACGGCTTTTGAGGTGGACCACCGCCCCATCCAGCCTTCCTACGGGTATCGCATCGATTACCGGGGTCGATCGGTCGTGCTTTCCGGCGATACCCGTTTTTGCGAGAACCTGATCCGGCACGCAAAGGGCGCGGACCTGCTCGTCCACAATGTGGGTGCGGCCCGGCCCGAGGATCTCCAGGTGTCGGAGCGATACCGTAGAATCATGGCCCTCCATTCCCACCCAGAGGAAACAGGGGAGGTGTTTGCCCGCGTGAACCCGGGGCTGGCCGTCTACACCCACATGGTGTTGTTCAAGGTGGGAAGGGAGGAGATCATCGAACGCACCCGGAAGACGTATGCGGGGCCCCTGGTGATCGGAGAGGACCTGATGGCCTTTGAGATCGGCGAAGGCATTCGGGTCGTGAGACCGCCGGACCGCGCATCGCATCCGGTCGGACCCGAGATCGTTCCTGAGCTTTGAAACAGGCCGACCCGCCCTCGCGTCGACGCAGGCCTCGGGGGATGGGGGTGGGAGGGCACTCTTCTACGGGCTGCAAATCTCTTGGGTGCACAGTACACGGCTGCGTAATTCTGCCAGGGCACCGAAGATGACCTCATGACCGATTCCGGTTTCCGTCATGCTCGCAGTGCCTTTACCGCGAATGAGAGCCTTGGGAGTTGCCTGGAAGAACGGGTTTTTAGTGTTGCAGCCTCTCCGAAGAGCACCCTCTCTCCCCCATCCCCCTTGTGCATGGCTCAGGCCTTGTATGTCA
>JAFGPH010000277.1 GCA_016926135.1 Deltaproteobacteria bacterium | reverse complement strand
TAACTCGGCCTCTTCGGCGGCCCCCTGGACAGACTCCAGTATGGTCTCGAGGTCGCGCAGCGGGAGGCCTTCCTCGATGATGAGGGAGAGGCTGAGGTGCGTGGGGATGGCGCCGACCATGGAAAGGTCGTTGACCGTGCCGCAAACGGCAAGCCTGCCGATATCCCCGCCCGGGAAGAAGATGGGGGTCACCACGTAGCTGTCGGTGGTGAAGGCGAGGCGGCCCTGAAGATCCAGGACCGCGGAGTCGTCGAGCCTGTTGAGGAAAGGGTTCGCCAGCCTTTTCAGGAAGGTCTTTTTGATCAGGTCATGGCTCAGTTTTCCGCCGCTGCCATGGGCGAGAAGGATTCTATCTTCCATGAATTCCAGCTCCGTGTCTTCATGCGTCTGTGTTGTCTCCGCTGACCGACAATCCAATCCTCCAACTCTCCATCATTCCATTCCTTATCATCCCAGGCTCTTGAAATGGCCGATCACGGCCTGCCCCAGGGATATGCCGCCGTCGTTGGTGGGGACGTCCCTGTGGGTGATGACCTCAAGGCCTTCCCTTCGAAGGTAGGTTCGGGTCAGTCCCAGGAGCAGGCGATTCTGAAAGACCCCTCCGCTCAGAACGACCCGCCGAATGCCGGTCTCCCTCGATAGGATGCGGCACATGTCCGAAATCATGGCGGCTGCGGTGTGGTGAAAGCGGAGTGATATCTCGGCGCGGGAGACACGGTCACGGAGGTCCTGAAGGACGGCGGTGAAAAGCCCTCCGAGGCGGATCTCCCGTTGGCTCCCCTGGATCGCGATGTCAAAAGGATACCGTCGCCCATCGTGGACAGCATCTCCCACGGCCGTCTCCAGTTCCACGGCCGCCTGGGCCTCGTAGTCGATCCGGCCTCGTATGCCGATGAGGGCCGAGACGGCGTCAAAGAGCCGGCCCGCGCTGGAGGTCATGGGTGAGTTGATGCCCTTCCGGATCTGGGTCCGGATGAGGGCGACCTCCTCCTCTTTCACGTGCCTGAGGAAGGGCAGGTCCTGAGGGAGGCTGTCGTCATCGAGCAGGCTGAAGAGATAGCTGAGCGCCATGCGATAGGGTCTTCTCACGGCGGCATCGCCGCCCGGAAGGGGGACATATTCGATATGCCCCAGGCGTGTGGCCCCTGAGTAGTCCGTGAGGAGGAACTCGCTGCCCCAGATCGCGCCGTCGTGGCCGTAACCCGTGCCGTCAAAGGCCACCCCGAGCACGGGCGGCTCGATCCCGTTTTCTGCCATGCAGCTTACGATGTGGGCGTGATGATGCTGGACCGGAATGAGGAGGAGCCCGTCGTCCTTTTGCTTCAACTCGCGTGCGAAGCGTGTGGAAAGATAGTCGGGGTGCATGTCATGGGCCACGATCCGGGGCTCAAGCCGGTAGAGCTTGCTGTAGAGATCGAGCATGATCTCGAAATGGCGGAGGGTCTCCAGGTTCTCCATGTCGCCGATGTGCTGGCTCAGGAAGGCGTAACGGTCTTTGGTGATGCAGAAGGTGTTCTTGATCTCAGCCCCGCAGGCGAGCACCTGGGACGTATCAAAGGGCAGGATGACCGGGTCGGGGGCATAACCCCGGGCCCTTCGGACCACTCTGGGTTGATCGTCCTCCACAAAGGTCACGCTGTCGTCACAGCGGGCGTAAATGTCGCGATTGTGTAAAAGGAAGAGGTCGGCGATGGGGGAGAGCTTTTCCAGGGCCTCCCCGTTGTCCCGGACAATGGGTTCCTCGCTGAGATTCCCGCTGGTCATGACCAGAGGAATGCCCACCTCCCGCATCAGGAGGTGGTGGAGCGGTGTGTAGGGGAGCATAACGCCCAGGTCACGCAGGTTGGGGGAGACGCCCGGTGCGACGGCACCCGCCCTGTGAATCCTGAGAAGGACAATGGGGGATTTCGAAGAGGTGAGCAGCGCTTCCTCCTCCCGGGAAACCGAGCAGACCCCCTTGACCTCTTCGATACCTAGCATCATCACGGCAAGGGGCTTGAAGGCCCGCCTCTTCCTCTGCCGCAGTTCCTGCACCGTTTTCTCGCTGGTGGCGTCACAGGCGAGCAGGAAGCCCCCGATCCCCTTGAGGGCCAGAATTTTCCCCGTCCTGAGGGACTCCGCCGCGAGGGCAAGGGGGTCGTCCGCGGCGATGACCCGGCCTTCACGATCGGCGAGTTCCAGGACCGGGCCGCACCTGGGGCAGCAGTTGGGCTGCGCATGGAAACGCCGGTCCAGGGGGTCATCATACTCCCTCCGACAATCAGGACACATGCGGAAGGGGTGCATCGTGGTTTTGGGGCGATCATACGGGATGTCCCTGATGATGGTGAGCCTTGGACCGCAGTTGGTGCAGTTGGTGAAGGGGTAACGGTACCGCCTGGACCCGGGGTCCAGGATCTCCTCGAGACAGAGACGGCAGGTGGCGATGTCCGGGGATATGCGCTGATACCGTTTCTCTTCGGAAAGGCTCTCCCTGATCCGAAAGGCCACGTGTCCTTGAGGCTCAGCGGATTCCCAGCGGATCTCTTCGATGCGGGCAAGGGGAGGGCTGTCGGAGCGCAGGCGGGCGATGAAACCATGGACCTCCGGACCGGGGCCTTCCACCTGGATCCTGACGTCCTCCGAGGTGTTCGAGACCCAGCCGGTCAGACCGTGGCGCAAGGCGAGCTGGTAGACGAAGGGACGGAAACCTACACCCTGAACCACTCCCCGGACACGTATCCTGGCCGCGGTGGTTTGGGCGTGCATCACCATTCCCTGGTGCAGGTGCCGGAGAGATCCCTGAGGAGATCCAAAGCACTGGCGGCGGAGGCTTCCTCCATGCCGCCCATGCCGCAGGCCGGGGTGAGAAGGGAGTGTTGCCTCACCGTGTCCCGATCCAGGCCCCATTCGATGAGCCGGTCCAGACCCTGGGTGAGTTTCCTCAGCAGGTCTTCCGGGGAGGCATGATGGATTTCTTCGCCCGTGGGTACGATGCCCCAGGCAATGGAGCCTCCCCTACGGAGAAACTGGAGGATCTCCTCGCGGTAGAGCAGGAAGTAGTCCATGTAACTGAAGGCGTCGAAGCTGATGATGTCAGGACGCGCCTCCGTGATCATGGACCAGTCCGTGTTTCCACAGCAATGGATGCCTATGCGGACGGGACATCTCTCCCTCAGGTAGCCCATGAACTCCCGGAGCAGACGGATCACCTCGTCGCGTTGAATGGAGGAAAAGGCGGATCCGAAACCCGTGAGCGAGGGTTCATCCAGGAAGAGAAAGGGCTCCTTGCCGCAGGCTGCGAGCTGTCGTGCCTGCCAGAGGGCCTTGATGGCAAGTCCTCTGGAGATGGCTTCCACCATTTCAGGGTCATGAATGATGGCTTTGCCCTCGTGGTCCAGCACGGCCATGCAAAAGGTGACCGGGCCTATGGTCTGGCCCTTCAGGTAGGGTCCGTATCGTGCCGGTTCTTCCCGGACAAGGGCGATCAGTTCGTGGAGCCCCGGGGCGTATTGCCTGCTCAGGGCAAAGTGCTCTTCATCCTCCGCAAGGAAGTGCTCGTAGAAGAGGGCCAGCTCAGAGGCCCTCTCCCCGGATGAGAGAACCGGCCTCCTGCCCTGTTCATCCACCTCGATCAAAGGCAGGCCTCCGGTGAACTGGAGGGTCATATCCTCCAGATGGGCGCGCCTCGGAAATTGCGGCCAGAAGGGCATCTGAGGAAGGTGAGCCAGGATATCCAGGCAGGTTCGGCCGACATCGAGGGTGGGTACGCTCCCGATACCTGTGGCGAGGAAGGAGAAACCCTCCTTTCTCAGATCCGACGTGTTCGTCATCCGTCTTTATCTCCTCCGTGCCTTCTCACGGTGGGCTCGGACGCAGAGACATGCGCCAGGATTCCAGGGCCGCGATCAAACTTTCTTTCCTCTTCCTGACGCGGTCCGCCTCTGCGTCTTTTTCCATGGCGGTGGGGCCCGAAATCATGGCCTTCAGTTCCTCGAGACGCCGCCTGTATTGATCGGCCTCGGGATTCCGGGAGAGGAATGTCTCGTAGGTGTCGACGGCCTCCTGGATCTGCCCTTGGGCGAAATAGACCTCTGCAAGGGTGGGTGTTGCAATCTCCGGCAGGGATGAGAGATTCGGCACCTCCATCGTATCCTCGGGGATGTCCTGGATCGCCCCTTCCTCTTTCAGGGGAACCGGTGGAGGGGGGGGCGCCGTTTCCATTCCGCGGCTCAGATCCTCCATGAGGGAGAGGGCTTCCTCATCGTGCGGCCGGTGGGCCAGATAGATCGCCAGCGCCTCTCGCGCCTCTCCCCGTCTTTCGGATCTGATGCAGATTTCCGCCTTGAGTCTGTAAGCGGGGATGAGTTCCTCGATCTGGCTTGTCACGGTTTCCATTTCTGATTCGGCGCGGGAGAGCCACCCGCTCCGCAGGCAGCATTCGGCCACCAGGTGCCTGATCCGGATGTCCCTGGGATGGAGGCTCATTGCCTTGATGCCCACCTGGATCGCCTTGCTGTGTCGACTTGCATTCCTCAGCTCCTCAAGCAGCACGAGGAGGGTGCCGGAAGAGGGCGCGTCCGCCAGGATCTCATTACAGATCTCGTCTAAGGTTCTCATATCTTCATGCTCCTCACCGTTTATCGGTCAACGCCTCTCTATTTCCTAATCTCATCTTCCTTCCTCACTGGTTCGGCCGGTGGAGGGACCTCCTTCTTTTTTTCAAATCGATAGAGTATTTCATCGTTCTTGACAAGGCCCATCTCTCTCCTGCCCGTGGATTCGATGTATTCCCGATCGGTGCGAAGTCGATGGATCTCGTCGAGGAGTCTCTTGTTCTCCCGTTCCAACTGGGTGATTCTTTCCAGATAAGACCTTCTCTCTTTTTCCATTCGATAGAGGTGGACAAAGCCGTGCTCACCGAAGCCGAGCCAGACGACCACGAGGGAGAGGAGAAGAAAAGAGAAGAAGGTGAACTTGAAGAGATCTTTCTTGTTCCAAGTCAAAAGTATTCCGCTCCAGCCACAGAATCAGAGGAGCCTTTTCGGTCTCCACTGGGCGGCAATGATGATCGTGTGCACGCCGGATGTTTTGGCCACATCCATGGCTTCGACCACAATGCCGTGAGGGACGTCCTTGTCCGCTTGCAGCACCAGGCTGATCAGCCCCTTCTCCTGCACGATGGCTTTCAAGGTTTCGCCCAGTGCCTTCATCTCCAGACGGTTCCCCTTGAGGTAGACGTGGCCCGATTTGTCGATGACCACCGCAACCTTCTCCCTCTTTTCATCGAAGGTCTTCCCCGTGATCCTGGGCAACTGAATGGGCACACCGGATGCCACGTCAAAGTGGGACGTGACCATGAAGAAGATGAGAAGCAGGAAAACCATGTCCATGAACGGTGCAATACCGATGCTTGTTTCCTGTTCCCTGATCTTCCGGAACTTCATGAGCCTGCCCGAAGCCAGAAGCGGAGTGATGGAGCACTGGAGTATCGGAGCAATGGGCAGCAAAAGGATCTCTTTTTCTTCCTTGCCATCACTCCATTACTCCGTCACTCCACGACTCCCTTCCTCTCTCTATACTTGGTTGCCGAACTTCTCCATGATTTCCATGAGCTTGATCGAGTTTTCCTCCATCTCGAAGATGAGGGACTCGGCCTTGTCCTTCACGATGCGATAGCAGACCAGGGTGGGGATGGCCACGCAAAGCCCGGCTGCCGTTGTAATCAGGGCCTCCGCAATTCCCCCGGCCAGGTGGGCCGGATTGCCTGTGCCCTCCAGGGAGATGACGTTGAAGCTTTTGATCATGCCGGAGACGGTGCCCAGGAGACCCAGCAGGGGCGCCAGATTGGCAATAGTGGCGAGGATCCCCACCCGTTTTTCAAGAATTACCGCCTCCCGGTCGCCCCTCTCCTCCACGGCTTCCTTCACGAGCCACATGCCCCGGCCCGCATTCTTCAGGCCAGCAAAGAAGATGCGGCCGATGGAAGACGAATCACCCTGAGAGAGGAAGAGGGCCTCCGACATTTTCTGCTTTCTGAGGAGGTCTTCCACGTTGCGGATGAACTCATTCGGAATGATGTTCTTGCGCCGCAGAATCCACAACCTTTCCAGAAATACCGCAAGGGCGACAATGGAGCAGAGAACGATGGGATACATGAAAATGCCGCCCTTCACAATGAGTTCGATCACTGCACCGCTCCTCGGATTCACTTTGGACACAACCTTACATCTTCTATAAAATCACCGGAAAGTCAACAAGGTTCGGTCTGTGCACCCGGCCCTTGATCCACCGGCAAATCCCGGCAGGAGGATGGCTGCCGGTGGATTGGATCCGGGCGCTTCTCCGTCCTTGACACGATGGGGTTTTCTGGTAACGTTCTCTGTAGCCTCTACTGACTCCGTGGTGAGGGACGCGGTCGTATTTTCATGAGGGCATTTGCCAAGGCCCCGCAGGAGGAGGAATGGATTCGGAGAGGGAAGGGGAGGGCAGGGTTTCCATGCTTCGTGAAGGGCGGCCGGGTTCGGCGGCGCTCCAGAGAGAGGTGAGAGGCATTGTCCCTCTCTCCGGCAGAGACGCGGTGAATACCATCCTGGACCTGGATCGCCCCGAAGAATTTGTCCGGTCCATGGCCAGGACGGATTTCTATTGGCTGGTAAAGAAGGTGGGCGAGGACGACGCCCTCCCTCTGCTTCAACTGGCTTCCCCGGAACAGTGGGAGCACCTCCTGGATATGGAGATCTGGGAAAGAGACCGCCTGAGCCATAGCCAGGCAAGTTACTGGCTCGAAAGACTCCTGAAGGCCAGCCCCACGAGAGTGGTGCGATGGTTCTATGCCGAAGGGGAAGAGTTCTGCTTCCATTACATGTCTCAGAGCATTCAGGTGGAGGTGAGGAGGGAGGACGAGGCCCTGGACCTCCCGGACGGCTTCTTCACGTTGGATAACAGGTACTACTTCAGGATCCTGGACAAGGAGCACGAGGAGATGATTGGTGATCTCCTTCGTCGCATGGCCCAGGAGGACCACGAGCGTTATCAGGCGGTGCTTCTGGGGCAGGTGGGCGTCCTGCCTGCGGAGATGGAGGAGGAAATGTACCGGGTGCGCAATATGCGCCTGGCAGAGGACGGTTTTCTCCCCCATGAAGAGGCAATCTCCCTGTACGCCTATCTCAGGGGCGATGCCCTGACGAAGGGCTCCTCTTCGGATGTTCCGGAACTTCCGCTCCGGATCGACGCGGAATCAGTCATCCCCGTCATTCCCCTCCTTCACGTGAGGGGACAGCACCTGCTTGCGGAGGTCTCGAGAGAGGTTTCGGATCCTCTTTTCCTGGACAGGCTTCGCCTTGAGTTTGCAGGGCTATGCAACCAGATGCTATCCGCCGATATGATCCGTGTGAGTGATGCGGAGACCCTGGTCAGGACATGCAGAAGGGCTGCGGGGTACGTCGGCCTGGGCCTTGAGAGTCTTTCCGGTGGGGATGTGCCCTCCGCGGAGCGGTTCCTGAGGGATCATCCTCTCGTCTCCATTTTCCGGGTTGGTTTCGGGCTCACCATGGAGCTGAAGTGGGAGACCGAACGATGGGTGAAAGAGGCCTGGTACAGCCGGATGGGGCTTGGATTCGATTTCTGGGGAGAGGCATGGGGAAGGACACTGGAGGGGGTTCTGCTGAAGAGGCCCCTTCAACAGGGAGGTGCCAGGGGAGAAGAGCCCCGACCCTTCGAACACCTCTCCGAGATCGAAGAATGCCGCGCGGTCTTGAGGCAGGTGTTTGTCATGGACAGGGTTTGCGACAGCCTCACGTCATCGCACCTGATCGATAGAAGGTTGCTCAGAGACCCCCTTCTCACGTTCCACGGCCTGCTGTTTACCTTCTGGGCCCGGCTGAGGCTGAATCTGGCGCCCGGCTTCGAACCCGTCTCCCTGGATGACCTGAAGGTCCTTTTCCATCACCTACGTGGAAGAGAAAAAGGGCCCCCTTTCACCATGAAAGGCTTCAAGAAGGGCTTTGTGCAGGATTTCATGAAAAGGGGAGCAGGTCTGGCTCAGGTGGAACGGAGCGTGCTTCGAGGGGTTCTCTCCCGCCTCTGGGATGAGTTCAGGGATGAGCATGCCTGGGTGGCCCTGCCTGACCTGGATGGCAGGTTCTCCCGGTTCGTCGTGATCAAGTAAGATTATTGAGGTGCTCCGGGGTAAAACAGGCTGAGCAGTTTTTTCCCCACAGGGAAAAGGTTTGGTTATCCCTGTAGACCAGGATGTTTTCGTAACCTTGCTTCACGAATTGATTCAGGGCGGAGACAGGAAGGGTAAGGCCCTGCATATCCACCCTGTCGTTGTCCGTTTTCCCCGCAATTAACTCTTCAATCTTCATAGGTCGTCACCTCCTTCCTCACTTCAGTGCTCCGACCCACTCCGGGGTTCTATGTCCGGATCTCCTGGACCATGAAAATGGTATAGGAAATGGCAAAGCATATGAGACTGACGGCCACCAGGGCGACCGCGTGCGGGTAGACGACGAGCAGGCTTTGCCCCAGGGACAGAGGATTCTGGAACCGGGACGAAGAGATTTCTTCCATGCGACCCATGGAGATGAAACTCCGTGTGGTTTTTCTCATGGGGTCGATGATGGTGGCTGAGGCATTCGAGTAAAGGGTCATCGGTGAAAACAGGGAGACCATTTCCTTGATGCGGGCGTTTTTGAGGATCGTCTCCGCCGCGGCGCCTTCCTTTCTTTCCACAGGGGCCCAGGTGTCGGCCAGCACGCTCGCGCCCAGAGAGACAAGAAAGGAGAGAAAAATCCACAGGGCGAAGGAGGCGAGGGCGGACGTGGCAATGCCCCTGAAGATGATAGAGAAGAGTATGGATATGCCCAACCAGAAGGAGATGTAGAAGATGCTGAGCACCACGAAGACGATGAGACGCCAGATCTCCTCCATCCCAGGGATGACCCCGAGCAGGATAAGGCCGAAGCCGGAAATCACGAGCAGGATGGAGACGAGCATGATGGTGATCGTCGTGGCCCCGGCCAGAAACTTCCCGTTGATTACAGCATCCCTGTATATCGGCTGGGACAGGAGTTTCACGAGTGTTCCCTGTGCCCTTTCACGGTTGATCACGTCGAATCCCAGGATGATCCCGATCAGGGGGCCGAAAAAGGCCACGAACTGGACCATGGAGAAGAGG
>JAFGPH010000276.1 GCA_016926135.1 Deltaproteobacteria bacterium | reverse complement strand
TGGAAGGGGTCCAGGTGGAATATGTGAACGGCCTCTCTCCCAAGGCAAAGAGGTTCCTGGCCGTGCTGGCCTTCCTCATCTTCCTTTTCGTGGCGGAACCGATTCCCCTCGAGATCACCGCGACCTGCATCGGGGTCTTTCTGGTCATCACCGGGGTGGCCGACCTCAAGGATGCCTGGTCCTCCTACATGCACCCGGTGGTTGTCTTCATCATGTGCTGTCTCATCTTTGCCATCGCCCTGGACAAGGCTGCGCTCACTCGACGGCTGGGGTTTTTCATCGGAAAGAGGGCGGGCACCAGCGTGACCCGGTTCACCTTCATGCTGGCGGTGGGTCTGGGCCTCTCATCGTCGGTCCTGCACGATGCCGCGGCCTGCGCCATCGGCATCGTCATCATGATTCCCCTCATGAGGGCATCCGGGATCGAGCCTCACACCAATACCGCCAAGTTCATGATGCTTTCCCTGCCTTTTGCCTGTTCCTGCGGGGGCATGGGCACCCTGGTGGGAGGCGGGCGCTGCATGGTGGCGGCCGCATTCCTCAAAGAACTGACGGGCATGGAGATCACCTTCATGGATTGGCTGATCTACGCCATGCCTGCGGCCATCGTCACGGTCCCGGCGGCCGTGGGAATCGTCTACCTCATCTTCAGGCCCGATCCCAAGATCCAGTTGCCATCCTTTGACGAGGACCTGGGACCGTGGAGCCCCGTGGAGAAGAAGACGGTGATCATCCTGAGCGTGTTCTTCCTCCTCTGGCTCACCAAAGGATACCATGGGCTGGATTACTCCGTGACCGGTATGCTGGGGGTGGCAGCCCTGGTCCTTTTCAAGGTGCTGGAGTGGGAGGACATCCAGAAGAACCTGGAGTGGGGAACGGCCCTGTTCATCTTCGGCGGCGGCATCGCCCTTGGGCTGGCCATGAGCACCTCCGGCGCCGCCGCATACTTCGCCCACCTCTTCTTCCCCATGATCCAGGGCGGGGGGTGGTTATTGCTCTTCGTCGGCGTAGGTGTCTTCGGTGCCCTGGTGACCAATGCCATGGCCAACGTGGCGGCCGCGGCCCTCATCCTCCCCATCGTGATTCCCATGGCCCAACTGGAGGGGATCAATCCCACGATCCTGGCCCTCTGCCTTGGAATGGCTACCTCCTTTGCCATGCTCCTGGTAATCGGCTGCCCGCCGAACGCCATTTCCTACAGCTACCGCTACTTCAAGGCCTCCGACCTCACCAAGGCAGGAGCTGTTGCGACCCCCGTGCTCCTGGTGATCCTGATCATCGTGGCCGCCGTATGGTGGAAGATCGTGGGGTTGATCTAGTGTCGTGTCGCGCAAACACGTTTACAAATACCGGGCGACCGAGGGGCCGTCGGGGGGTGGTCGTCCCGGCGGCAACTCACGGGTACAGAAACTGATAAGGCATCTATGGGATACGACACCAGTTCCGTGAACGTGGGCGACATCCGGCTGCTTCTGGTAGACGACGAGGAGGAGTTCCGGAAGACCACGGCCAACCGCATGCTCAGAAGAGGCTTCCGGCCGGAGCAGGCCAGGGACGGACAGGAATGCCTGGCCGCTCTGGAAAAGACGGCCGTGGATGTGGTGGTCATGGACGTGAAGATGCCCGGCATGAGCGGCATCGAGATCCTGGGCCTCATCAGGAAGAGATACCCCAGAACGGAGGTGATTCTCCTGACCGGGCATGCCACGACCCAGGATGGCGTCGAGGGGATCAAGCTCGGGGCCTTTGATTACCTGACCAAGCCGGTTGAACTGGAGCACCTGCTGGGTAAGATCATCCAGGCCTATGAAAAAATTCTCCGGGAGGAGGAGAAGAAGAGGGACGCCGAGTTCAAGGCCAGGATCGAACAGCAGATGGTTGCCTGCGAACGTCTCGCATCCCTTGGCACCCTGGCGGCCGGAGTGGCCCACGAGATCAACAATCCCCTGGCCATCATCAAGGAGGCCGCCGGCTGGATGAAGGTTCTTCTGGGGAAAGACGAACTGGCAGGCATGGCGCGTAAGGAGGATTTGGAAAGGGCCCTGTCCAAGATCGAGGCGAGTGTCGAGCGAGTGAGACGGATCACCCACCAGCTTCTCGGTTTTGTGCGAAAGGAGGAATCCGCCGTCTTGGAGATCGATCTCCCGGTGCTGATGGAGGAGGCCGTGGGGCTGGTCGGCCGGGAGGCGGCCCACAAGGACATCGAGATCACCCAGGGCGTGGAACCCGGCGTAGGAAGAATCGTGTCGGATCCCTTCCAGATCAGGCAGGTGCTGCTCAACCTGCTGACCAACGCCGTCCATGCCACGGGCCGCGGCGGGACTGTTGCCGTGAGCATCGAGAACCGGGAGGAAGCGGTTGCGGTCATGGTGCGGGATACAGGGGCCGGCATACCCAGAGAGAACCTTGAACGGATCTTCGAGCCCTTCTTCAGCACCAAGCCGCCGGGTCAAGGCACCGGGCTCGGCCTTTTCGTCAGTCGCGGGATTGCGGAGAGGCTGGGAGGGAGTCTCCATGTGGAGAGCAGGCTGGGGGAAGGCTCCGTCTTCCGTTTGCTGCTTCCTCGGAGGGGAGAGGTGGTTGAAAACCTGGAAGGCGACGAACGTTTGCAGTTGCTTGACAAGATCAGGGACATCACGCGCCCCATTGTCCAATGAATTCCTGCGGAGGGGAGGAGAGACATATGGTCAGGATACCCACGAGAGTGCTGTTGGTGGACGATGAGAAGGACTTTGTGGAGATGCTCTCCTTGAGGCTGAATGAGGCGGGAGAAAGGGTCACCCCGGCTTACAGCGGCAAGGAGTGCCTGGAGGTCCTGGGGAGCAGGGAAGTGGATGTGGTGATCCTCGATATCAAGATGCCCGGCATGGACGGCATCGAGACCCTGCGGGAGATCAAGAGGAGAACCCCCCTTGTGGAGGTCATCATGCTGACCGGGCACGGCACCACGGAGAGCGCGGTCCAGGGGATGAAACTGGGGGCCTACGATTATCTGCTGAAGCCTGCCGAGTTCGAAGACCTGAGGACAAAACTGGAAGGGGCGAGACGGCGGAAAGACGAACAGGAAGAGCGGATTCGGAGGGCGGAGGCGTCTCTTCTGGTCAGGAGGACCGGTGACATCTAGGACCCCTGGAGGACTCCTGGCCCGTCGTGGGCGGATGAGCGGTGGGGATTGCGAAAGGGCCGGAGCTCAGCTATAATGAATGCCCTAAAGTTGCGACGATACCCCTTTCCCCCACACTTGCATATTAACCCTATGATTGGGTCAGCATCCCAGTAGAGGAGGTTTATATGCACTACTTCAATGTGTTGGTCGTGGACGACGAGGAGGACTTCCTTGAGACCCTGGTCAAGCGACTGGAGCAGC
>JAFGPH010000275.1 GCA_016926135.1 Deltaproteobacteria bacterium | reverse complement strand
GGTCCCGGGATGGCGGCCTGTGATATTTGCGAGGCCGAAGGACTGGAGATCGTCTCCTTCAGTCCGGCGACCCAGGAGGTCATCAACGAACTCCTGCCCCCCCTGGCACTCAGAACCAATCCGGTGGACATGGGACCGGCATGGTACAACGCCTCGGCCACGGCAGGCATCCTGAGGGCGGTAATCGAGGATGATAAGGTGGACGCCGTTCTTCTGCTGATGATGTTCGCCTCCGCAAACAGGGAGGCGGTTCCGGGGATAGCCCGGCTCCTGAGCGCGTGGAAACCGCCTAAACCGCTCGTCACATGCCTGATCTCTCCTCCCGGCATATGGGACGAGCAGGTCGAACACATGGAGGATGCCGGTGTCCTGGTCAACATGTCAACCCCCGAGAGGGCCGCCAAGGCATTGGCCTCTCTCTGGCACTACAGGAAAATTCTCAATGGGGAGACCTATGAGCGCTGAAAGGCAGATCATCCAGAAGGCCCTCGCAGAGGGCCGAAGTACGCTCTCCGAACACGAATCCAAGGAATTCCTGCGCGCCTGCGGGATACCCGTCACCCGGGAAACGGAGGCCCGTGACGACCGGGGCCTTAAGGAAGCGCTCCGGGAGATCCCTTTCCCCGTTGTCCTGAAGGGCTCTTCCC
The DNA here is from genome assembly GCA_016926135.1 of Deltaproteobacteria bacterium. Next base: position 5,021 of record JAFGPH010000275.1, on the reverse strand, counting down.
CTCGTCTGGCGCACAAGTCGGAGAGAGGGCTCGTGAAGATCGATATCCGCAATGAAGAGGAGGCTGAAGCCGCCTTCGAGGAGATCATGTCGCTCATGCAGGAGGGGGATAGGGCCGTCCTCGTCCAGGAGATGATCCGAGGAAGCCGGGAACTGATGGTGGGCATGACCCGCGACCCCCAGTTCGGGCCCTGCGTCATGTTCGGCCTGGGGGGTATCTTTACCGAGGTATTGAAGGATGTCTCCTTCCGAGTGGCCCCCCTCGAAGAGAGGGACGTTCGGGAGATGACCCGGGAGATCCGGGCCCACAAGATCCTCCAGGAGGTGCGGGGCCTGCCGGCGGCGGATATGGATCAGTTGACCCGCATCCTGATAAGGGTAGGCAAAATCGGGATGGAACACGAGAGCATCCGGGAGATCGACATCAACCCGCTCATCCTTGCAGGCAGCCAACCCGTTGCTGTGGATGCCCTGATCATCCTTTCTCCTTCCGCTCCAGTGAAGGCGATATAATCACCAGGGCTGCGAGAAACCAAAAGGGCTCCATGATCCTCACAATGATGAAGGTATTGGCGCCGATCCCGTGGAAAAGCAGGCCCACGAATCCGGCTAGGAAGCCCATGGCAAGGCCTCGGTGCAGGGGATCGGAGGCCTGCCGGAAGGCCCTGTAGACCTCCCTGAATATGGTGGCCATCAGCACAAAGAAGAAGAAAAGCCCCAGAAACCCCGTCTCGGTGATTACCCTCACATACTGAGCGTCCAGAAAGCGATACCCCGTAACCCCAAAACCCAGGAAGGGGTGACGGATCCAGTCCCGGGATGCCTCCTGCCAGCTCATGAGACGGGCGGAGGTGGAGGTATCCAGCTTGACCCCACCGACTGCCACCACATCCTTGCGGTTCTTCCCCTGTACAAAAGTATATCGCACCCGCTCCTTGGCAGTGTCGGGGGCCATGATGGGCAGGGCGAGGCCCAGCATGAGAACAACCGGCACCATCCAGCGTTTCTTCTCACTCAGGAACACAAGGGTCATGACGGCAGGAACGGCAGCCAGGTAGGAACTGCGCGACTGGGTGTAGAACAGGGGCACGGCAAAGAGGCAGATGAGAAGAAGAGAGAAGATTTTGCTCCGCAAGGACGGGACGCTCAGAAAGAGCCCGGCGGCAACGGAAATCATGAGAATGAGGTACCCTCCAAAGGTGTTGGGTTCTCCAATCTCACCCTCGAAGGGGGCCGATATTCTCCCCCCTCCCGGGATGTTGCCCATGGCAATCAGCGAAACCACTGCGCAGGTCAGGAGCATGGCCCAGAGGTAGGTTTGAATCTGCTTTCTGTGCTGAAGATGGTTGGCCGCCATGAAGTAGACGATCATGTACTCGAAGTACTTCAACACGAAGAGAAACCCGGTCTTCAGGTCGACCCGACCGAAGATCACACCGAAGAGGGTCGATACGAGGCAGACGGTGATGTAGTAGGCAATGGGTTTGTTCAAAGGGGTTCGGAGAAAGAGGCCCAGTTCCTTGTTGATGGACATCCTGGCCAGCCAGCTGAAACCGATAATGACGAGCAGCAGATCATCCACCCTCAGGGTGATGCCCCGACCCAGGGATGCGCCCTCCGTGGTCCCTATAACGAATTCCGGACTCAGGAGCATGGAGAAGATGAGCACGAAGAGCGCGATCTCCGTGCTGGCGAAGCTGACAACGAAAACCACAAGGGCGGCCAGCAGGGCGGCCATGTTGAGCGGGGAAAGGGAGGGAATGAGCACTGAAAAGGCGACAAGGAGGACCAGAAGGACAAGGAGGGGGGCAATGAGTTGGAGGGTGGACTGTCCGGGCTCATGCCGGGGCTTCATGCTCAGGAGGGATCTCAATCGCCGCTTCTCCCATGGGTTTTGTCCGGCACGGCCTTGGGCTTACCGCTTGACCACCGTGCCTTCGATTCCCTTCGTCTTGAGTTCGCCAGCCTCCTGCTTTGCCCCCTCTTCCGTCATGTAGGCGCCCACCAGCAGCCGGATCTTTCCATCCCCTCCCGGCAGGGTGTACGGGGAATAGCCCAGGCCTTCCAGTGCCCCCTTCGCGGCAGTGGCCTCGCCGGGTTCAGCGAACACACCGGTCAGAACCGCATAGGCCAGCCTTTTCGGGACAGCCTCGGTGATTCCCTTTTCAACCCCGAATTTCTCGGCCTCTTCCTGATTCTTGAACTGGCCCGCAAAAATCCTCCACCATACCCCCTTTTCCCCGAGATCCACCCGCACCCAGTATGGGGAAATCCCCTTCTCGGAGTAAGTGGAGATCGCCCTCCGGGCCTGATCCAGGGAATGGAAAGAACCCAGGTACAGGGAGAACGGAGTTGGAGAAACGACCACAGGAGGCGCAGTCCCTGCCGGGGGCTTGACCAATGCCTCCGGGCCGGGCAGCTGCTTTGCGATCTGCTCGGGTCGGGGCATGGGAGGAACCTGTGGGGTTGCAGGTTCAGGTGCACTCTCTTTCTCGGCAACGGGAGGAGGGGGGGTTACCTTACCTGCCTCGGCTTGCGGGGTCACGTCCGCCGGAGGCTCGGGCTTGTTTGCGTCCACCCCGGGGGACGCGGTTGCGGCCGGTGCTTGGGCTGGCGCCTTTTTGGGCACCGGGCTGGTCTTCTTCCCGGCTGGGCTCTCCCTCATGCCCACCGGCGAAGGGGGCAACAGGAGGTTGCTCTGCCAGAGAATACCCGCCGCAAGGCAAGCCAGGGCCACCCCCGCAAGGATGAGTTTGCGTGTTCCGGTCCTCCTTTGGCCCCGATCTTCTTTGTCCTTTTCCTCCTTCTGTTCCCTTCCAGTGTCGCCCCGCCTCCCCATGATCAGCGAAAATCCCTTTTTCTGTGTTTTTTGCTTTTTCTCCTTCCCTTCCTCCCCGTACGAGTAGTAGTACTTGTAGTACTTGAAGTCCTGGAAGTCAGGGCTGATCTCCGGCTTCATGCCGTTCAGGATGACACCCAGGATGTTGCACTTCACCTGTTTGAGCTGGGTGGCCGCCCTCTTCAGCAGGCCCCTGGATACGCTGCCGACCCGATAAACGAGCAGAACCCCGTCCACCTTGCCGCCCAGGACAACCGCGTCCGCCGTGGAGAGGATGGGCGGGGAATCGAAGATGATGAGGTCATACTCCTTCTGGGCCTCTTCCATGAATTCCCTCAGCCGCCCCGATTCAATGAGCACCGTCGGATTCGGAGGGATGGAACCCGCAGTGATGATGTGGAGGTTATCCAGTCCGGGAGTCATCATGACCTCATCCAGGCTCATCTTTCCCATGATGATATCGGTGATGGTCTTCACCGTGTCCCGCCAGGGATGATTCCCCAGCAGGATGTCGGTCAGGCCCGGGGATGCCTCCACCCCGAAAACCCTCGAGAGCATGGGTTTCCTCATATCCGATCCCACCAGGAGCGTCTTCATTCCCGCCTGCGCCATCGTGATGGCGACATTGATGGAACACAGGGTCTTCCCCTCCTGGGGGGAGGCGCTTGTGATGGCAAGGGTTCGGAGCTTCTTTTCCGCGTCCTTGAACTGGATGTTGGTCCTCAGTGCCCGAAAGCTCTCGGCGATCATGGACTTGGGGGAAAAGTGGGACACCAGGTCCGCGGTGTGAAGGAAGGGCGAGTCCCCGGCCTTCTCCGGATCCTTTTCTTCTATGCTCTCATAGATTTCCTTCGGGTCTGCGTAGGGGATGACCCCCAGAACCTGGGTCCCCAGGGTCTCCTCCACATCCTCGATCGCCCCCAGGGAGGTGTCGAAGGTCTCCACAATGAAGGCGGCCACCAGGCCCAGCACCAGACCGATAACGACGCCCATGGCACCGGTCGTGGCGGTCTTGGGGGGGTTGATGGGCTGTGATGGAAGGAGGGCGGGCTTGACGATGGTGATCTCCTCCGGCTTCTCGGCCTGGCGGATGAGGGCTTCCTGGTTCTTTCGTTCCAGGAGGGCGGTCATGTCATTGTAGAGATCCACCTTCCTCTTCAGGCGATCGAACTCAAGCTTCTTCTCCATCAGGAGGTTGGTTTTCCGCTCCACCTCCGCCACTTCCTCTCTTCTCTCCCCTTCCCTGATCTCCATGTCCCTGACCTGGAGCTTCAGCAGGTACAGCATTTTCTTGGCATCTTCGACAATCCTGCGGCTGATCTCCACTACCTCCGGATGCCTGGGCGTATAGTCCTCCAGAAGGGTGGTCCTCTTGAGCATAAGACTCACGAGGGCGTCGTTGGCGGCCTGGTACTGGGCGTTCGCCTTGGAGGAGTGGAAATTCTTGGCCTCTCCCCCGGGGTTCTTGACAAAGGCTTCCAGCTGGCCCAGGACGCTCTCCAGATCTCTCCTGTCATCCCGCTGTTTGGAGATATCGGTCTGGATGGCCTGGGCTCGGGCAAGCAGTTTCTCGCTCTGAAGATCGATGGAGATCAGCTGATTCTGCTGGGTGAAGCGATTGAAGTCGTCCTCCGCGGCCCTCAGCTTCTCCCGCACGTTCTTGAGCTGATCGTCGATATATTTGATCGCCTCGGTGGTGCGTTTCATCTGCTGCTCGGAATGAAGCTCCTTGTAGGTCACGGCGATGGTGTTGGCCAGCTTCTGGGCAAAGGCCGGATCATTGTCCGTCACCTCAATGTGCAGGATGTTGGTGAAACTCTCCCGGGTGACCTTCACCCTGGCCTGGAGGCTTTCGACGATCTGGACGATGTTGGACTTCAAATGGTTGTCGTCCCTCCTCGTCCCCCGGGGGATGAGACCCATCTTCTCCGCCACCTTCTCAAATACGGCGTAGCTCTTGATGATCGCCAGCTGGGTTTCGATGTCGTCCCCGCCGGACCAGGTGAGGGTCTTGGCGTAGAGCCCCTCCACGGTGGTCTCCTTTTCGAACTTGATGCTGCACCTGGAGGTGTATGCCGGGACAGGTGCCCTCAGAACGGCAAAGGCGGTGCTGAACACACCGAGCACCACCGCCGTGACGACCACGATGAATCTGCGCTTGTTGAGGATGCGCCAGTATTCCC
>JAFGPH010000274.1 GCA_016926135.1 Deltaproteobacteria bacterium | reverse complement strand
TCTCAGATCCCGAACCCCTTCAATGACAATGGTGTCCGTGCCGTCTCCTTCGATCGCGGCCCCCATGCTCCGGAGCATGCCGGCCAGATCCTGGATCTCCGGCTCCCTGGCGGCATTTTGGATGATGGTTCTTCCCTCGGCCCTGCTCGCCGCCATCATGATGTTCTCGGTTCCCGTGACCGTGGGAATGTCCAGGAAGACGCTGGCGCCCTTCAGACCCTCGGCCCTGGCGTGAATGTAGCCCTGTTCCAGGTACATCTCCACTCCCATGGCGGTCAGTGCATTGAGGTGAAGGTTCACAGGTCGCGCTCCGATGGCACACCCGCCCGGCAGAGAGATCTTGGCCCTTCCGAGACGCGCCAGAAGCGGGCCCAGGATGAGAATCGAGGCCCGCATGGTTCTCACCAGGTCATAAGGGGCCACGCAGTCCATCAGGTTGTCGCTGTTCACCAGGAGCGCCCCTTCCTCTTCACGGAAGAGCACGCCCATCTTGGACATGATCACCCGAAGGGTGTTCACATCCCTGAGACGGGGCACCCCATGAATCCGGTGCCAGCCGCCGGTGAGCAGACAGGCCGCAATCGCAGGAAGGGCGGCATTCTTGGCCCCGCTGATCCTGACGCTTCCCTTCAGGGGCAGGCGGCCCCCTTCGATCATGATTTTATCCATCGAACCTTTCTCAACCAAGATTTCTAAAGAACCTGGACTGAGATTTCTTTATAATAATAACTTAAGATCGTCAACGACGTTGGCCTTGAGCTGATCCACTGCGGTTGTTTTTAAAGTGCAGGGGGAGACACAAAGGCACAGAGGGGCAAAGGCACAAAGCAGAAAATCAATTACGGGCTTATGAACAGTCTTTCCGCTTTGTCCCTCTGCATCTTTGTCCCTTTGTCCCTGTTTTTTGTCGGATGAAGCCTTGCTGCTGATCAGGGTCGGCAGGATGGAATGCTAATGGAACCGAAGTTTTTAGCGGATGCCATGCTGGGAAGCCTGGCAAGGTGGCTGCGTGTCATGGGCCATGACACGCTCTACCAGGCTTTTTACACAGAGGAAAATCTGGAGGATCTGCTTTCCGGTGGGCGGATGCTGCTCTCCCGGAACAGAAAGACGGTGCGCCGCCATCCCTTCTCTCTGCTCATCCTCCCGGACCGCGCAGGGGAACAGGTTCGGCAGATGCAGGCAGCAGGTTGCCTCCATCCGGATCGTTCCCGGTGGTTCACCCGATGTCTGAGGTGTAACGTTCGGCTGGAAAAGGCGGACTCCGACGCGGCGCGCGAGAACACCCCGGAGCACGTCTTCACCCAGCACGCGGAGGGGATTCGAATCTGTCCTTCCTGCAAACGCTACTACTGGCCCGGCAGCCACAGGGAAAGAATGATCACATGGCTGGAGGAATGGATCGCGTGACCCCTTTCCTGCATCCTTCCCTGCCTTCCAGCCGTTATGGATGGAAACCGGATATCACCCGCTCAAAAGGGATTCCCCTCCCCCGCAGGCCTCCCGGGTTGTCGGGAGCGGCAGGATTTATTTTTTCTTCTTGGCGACCTTCTTCTTGGGGGCTGCCTTCTTTGCGGCCTTTGGCTTCACCGCGCTCTTGGCCTTCTTGAGCTGGCCCTCCAGGCCCTTCAGCTTGGTCTTCGTGGCAGCGAGTTCTTTGCTCAACTTACTTACTTTCTTCTTCGCTTGCCCAACCCTCAATTGAATCTGTTTTGCTGTAGCCATACATTCTCCTTTCGAAAATACTGAATCAGAATGGATTTGAGCCGTGTATATATTACAGAATCAAAAAAAAGTCAAGAGAATATATGTTTTCCATACAAGACTCATCATAAGCCACCATGATTGACCCACTGTCAACCAATCAGAAAGATCATGCCGGCGGCGCTGATGAGAACGATCCACCCCGTGACCCTGAGGAGACGGACCGACCTGCGGATGTCTGCCGGACCCACCTCCGGGCTGCCATCCCCAAGCCATGGTTTTGCCTTCATCCCGTCCGTGTAAAGCGTCGGGCCGCCCAGGCGGAGACCCAGCACGCCGGCCAGGAAGCTCTCCGCATGGGCTGAGTTGGGAGAGTCATGTTTCAGCCGGTCTCTCTGTGCGATCTGCAGCCCCTTCCCGGCTTCCATTCTGCTGAGCGCGGCGCCCAGCCACAGGAACAAAATGGAAAACCTCGCAGGAATGAAGTTCATCAGGTCATCCAGCCTTGCACCGGCCCATCCAAAATGGAGATAACGGAAATTTCTGTAACCCACCATGGAATCGAGTGTGCTGACCAGCTTGAAGAGGAGCATCAAAACGACAGGCCAGGTTATTGTCCCTTCCCCCATAAGCAGGGACCAGACCCACCCCGCAAAGTACCAGAAAACGGGAGACAGGAACCCGTCCACGAAGTTCTCGGCCAGGGTCTCCACCGCAGCCCTTGCAAGGCCATGGGCATCCAGGACATTCACATCACGGCCGACCACCCTGGAGACCGCATCCCTTGCATGATCCATGTCCCCGCTCTCCAAGGCCCGCACCACCGGTTGAACGTGGTTCAAGAGGTCCCCCAGGGCAAGACAGGAATAAACCAGGTACAGATGAAAGAGAAAAAGGAGGAGGCTGTGCAGTTGGGAGAGGAGGTGCGCGATACCCAGGTAGAGGAGGATCGTCGCGGCGACCGTGATGAGCACCAGAAGGACGCCGCCGACCTTCCCCGCGAAACCGCATTTTCTCAGGCATGACTCGGCGCGCGCGATTCCCAGCCCCATCAGCCTCACAGGATGACAGCCATAGGGAGGGTCCCCGACCATGAGGTCGAGAAGATAGGCGGCAGCAAGTATGATGCCTGGTTCCAGCATGCCTTTAGGGCGAAAACGAGCCCAGGGCCAGGGCCAGCCTGTCGTTTTCCTCGGGCAATCTCACCGCAGCCCGAAACCAGTTCCGCTCCAAACCCGGAAAATTCCTGCAGTCCCGCACGTAGATCCCCTCCCGGAGCAGGTGCCCCAGCAGGTCATCCAGGTCTTCCGTAAAAGTCCATTGACACAGCAGGAAGTTGACCGAAGGAGAAAGAGGACTCAGTCCCGGCACTTTCCCCAGCATGCGGTGGAGACGGGCCTTTTCCTTCCTGAGAAGCGACAGGCTTTCTTCCTCGTAAGCCCTGCACTCCAGAAGGAGGGGGGCGATCTTCTCGGCCACGCCGTTGACCGTCCAGGGCTCCTTCAGCCCTTGCACACGGCGGACGACATCCGGGGCGGCTGCCAGGCCCCCCATCCGGATCCCGGCCAGGGCGTAGAACTTGGTGAGGGAGTGAAGGACAAGAACATTTTTGGGCCTGGAAGGGACGAGGAGACTGTAGTTCTCTCTTTCCTCGACAAAAGGCATGAAGGCCTCGTCCACGATGACCCATTTCTCAGGGAACCGCTCGGCCAGATCCAGAATCAGCTCCGATCGAAACAGGGTTCCCGTGGGATTGTTGGGGTTCCCGAGCCAGAGGGCATCCCCCTCCTCCATCCCTTCCACCAGATCATCCATGGCCGGCGAAAAACCCGCTTTCTCCTGCCGGAGGGGGCAGGGTCGGATCGATGCCCCCGCGATACGGGATGCCCTGGAGTAGTCGTTGTAGGAGGGAGTGACCACCGCCACCCGTCGGAGACCCAGGGCCCGCGGCAGCAGGTAGATCAGCTCCGTGGAGCCGTTTCCGGCGATAAACGTTTCGGGTCCGATCCCATATCTCTTCTCGTAGTACCGGGCCACGCCCGCCCCGTTCACGGTCGGGTAGGGCTCGATCTCGCCGTAGAGACGGCCCCATCTTTCCCGAATCAGGGGGGGCGGCCCCAGGGGATTCAGGTTCACGCTGAAATCCGTGACGGGCCTATCGGAGACGCCCCAGCGGCTGAAATCCTCTTGCCGAATTCCACCGTGCCGGTGTCCATTTTCGTTCTTGGTCGACCGTTTCATGGTTTCTGCAACGTATTCCTCACAACTCGTGTCCCGGCGTTTATGCGATTGTCAAAGAAGGGCAATTTCACCACCCGCTTCGCTAGAGGCACAGAGGTCACAGAGGGAATCTTGTTTTTCTTTTCCGGGAGATACCGGAAAAGAAGAAGATGCGCTCTTAAGAGATTGTTTTTTCCCGAGCGCCGTCTCTCGCTCGGGAAAAAGAAAAGACTTCTCTGTGATCTCTGTGTCTCTGTAGTGAATCCCCATCTGTCCTTGCCCCGTCCGGTTGGTTTAAATACATAACGGAATTTCTGACACTGTGTATTTAGCCCCACCCCGCGTATTTCATCAGAAGCTCCACCCGCGATGCACAGAGCAGGAGAAGCGCCGTCTCCACCAGCTCCTGTGTGGCCCCGAGGAGGTCTCCGCTGATGCCCCCAAAGAATTTCCTGAAGGACAGACCCAGCAGGCGTGCCATCAACAGGCCCACAGCGTAAAGACCGACCCCGGCCGGACCAAAGGGCAGGCACAGGCACAGGGTCAGGACAGGAGTGAGCCAACCCCGGCCGGGGACCCTGTCCCGCAGGAACGGGCCGGCCATGCCTCCCCCCGCCCGTGCCGGAGGCAGGCCCTCCATGAGATGAACCAGCACGGCCCTGGACGCGATGAAGATTGGCAGAGCAAGAACCAGACCGCCTGTGGAAAAGAGCCTCTCCCATGCCACCCATTTGGTCAGGAGCACGCACACCAGGGCCACCACCCCGAAGGCGCCCAGGTGAGGGTCCTTCATGATCCGGAGCCTGGCATCCGGGTCCCTGCCTCCTCCCAGGGCGTCGGCCCAGTCTGCCAGGCCGTCCAGGTGAAGGGCCCGGGTCAGGACCACCTCGGCCCAGAGGATCATCACCGCGCCGCCCGCGGCCCAGTCGGCCCCTACGAATCGACCCCAGAGAACCCCCAGGAGCCAGACCATCCCCCCCAGGATCCCCCCTACCACCGGGAACCAGAAAAGCGCATCGGGGAAGCGCTCCGCGTCCCTGCCCCCGACCGGGAGAACGGTCAGGGTCCTAAGGGCGGTGATCAGGCCTCTCGGGGAAACCATCCACTCTCCTCTTCCTGAAGATCACTACATTTCGATCCCCTTTTTTCCCGGGGAGCGAATACCGGATTGTCCGTTGAAGCACCAGATGCTGCGCCTCCAGGACGGGGATGCACTGATCCAGCAAAGCCTCAACCCGGCTCCCCTGATAGCAGACCAGGACTCCTTCGGGTAAGACCTGCGGACCGCACAAGGACAGGGACATCGAAAGGGACGCCAGTGCCCGCGCCGTTACCACAGGGTAGCGCCGGAGCGCCGGCCCGCCCCCAGCCACCTCCAGCCGACCCCGGAGAACTTCAGCCCCCTTCAGGTCCAGGATCCGGATCATCTGTCTCAGAAAGCTGACCCGCTTGGCCCTGGGTTCCAGAAGGTGTGCCTCCAGCCGCGGGTGGTAGATCCGGAGCGGCAGCCCCGGAACGCCCGCCCCGGATCCCACATCCAGGAGCAACCCTTCCCCGGGCAGAAACGGAGCAGGAACCAGGGAGTCCAGAAAAAGCTCATTGACGATCCGCTCCGGAGTGGCCATTCCCGTCAGGTTCATGCGCCGGTTCCACTGCAGCAGTTCCTCCAGGTAAATCCGGAAGAGTCGAATCTGCTCCTCCGAAAGTTCTATCCCGTACCCGGGACCGTGGCGCCGCAACAGCTGCAGTGGGTCGTCGAGGGGGTTCAAACCACGACAGTCCTCCTGACAATGTTCACGGCCTCCTCCGGGGTGTCCACGATGCTGAACATTTCCAGGTCGGACTCGGAGATCGACTTCTCCTTCAGGAGGGTATTTCGGATCCAATCCATGAGCCCCTTCCAGTAATCGGACGGCAGAAGGACCACGGGAAAGGACCGGATCCTTTCGGTCTGGATGAGGGTGATGGCCTCGAAGAGCTCGTCGAGGGTCCCGAAACCTCCGGGGAGGATGAGATAGGCCACCGCGTATTTCACAAACATCACTTTGCGAATAAAAAAGTACTTGAAGTCGAGACGCACATTCGCGTAGGGGTTTGCTTCCTGTTCGTTGGGAAGGTGGATATGAAGGCCCACGGACTTTCCCCCGGCTTCGGCAGCGCCCTTGTTGGCCGCCTCCATCACACCCGGTCCGCCGCCGGAGATGACGTTGAAGCCGTTCTGGACGAGCAGCCGGGCCGCCTTCTCCGCCGCCGCGTAGGGGGCGCTGCCGGGCAGACAGCGGGCGGAGCCGAAGAGGGTCACCGCGGGGTAAACCTCCGGAAGGACCTCGAAGCTTTCCACAAATTCCGCCATGATGCGGAACATCCTCCAGGTGTCTTTCACCGTGAGATCATCCACAATGTATTGCTTTTCGCGCATTTCCGGTCACCTCTTCGGAATCGGGGGACATAACGGATTTCCTCGAAACAACTTTAGAATCATATTTTCGCTTCGGGTCCCTGTCAAGAAATTGCACGCCCGCCTTCCCATTACGGTTCTTGACCCCCGGCGGCAGAAAATGGTAAACAAAAACCCATTGGGGTCGGCGGGGTTTCACCGGGATGCCGTCACCCCGGAAAGGGCTTCTCAGTCGCCATGAAAAGAGATCAGGGCCGTAAGGACAGCAGAGACCCCTACGAGGATTTCCTGCACGATGTGGGCCGTTTCGCCGGCGGGGATGAGGAAAAGGACTTCCTGGAAAGCATCGGGAAGCAGCCCCCCGGGGAGGATGGGGTCATCGATGTAGGCGAGAGGGTGAAGAAGGTGAGACAGACCCGAGGGCTTTCGTTGCAAGACGTATCCCGGAGGACGGACATAGACGTCGAATCCCTTTCCCGGATCGAGGAAGGGTCCATGACCCCCCCTCTGGGCATGATCATCCGGCTGGCCAAGGCCCTGAACATGCGTATGGGCTATTTCATTTCCGGCGATGAGAAAAAGCCCTACACCATTGTGAGGCATAAGGATCGGAAGGTCGTCTCCCGGCACGACTCCCAAAAGGGAAAATATTACGGATATGCATTCGAATCCCTGGCCCCTTACAAAAAAGACCGGCACATGGAACCCTTTCTGGTGACCCTGGAGCCTTCCAGGACCGAGCACGAGCGATCGACCCATGACGGTCAGGAATTTATTCATGTGCTGAGGGGGAGGATGGAAGTCCGCCTGGGTGAGGAAATTCATGTGCTCGAGCCCGGTGACTCCATCTATTACGACTCCACCGTTCCCCACCTTGTGAAGTGCCACGGCAAGGAGCGAACCCAGATCCTGGCCGTTCTGTATGCGGAGAAATGAGGGAGACGGAATTCCGAAGGGATCCTTTCTCCTGACTCCTGACTACTGTATTCTGACTACTGGTTTTCCGGAGCGTTCGAAACATGATTGCCTTTGACCTGGAGTGTTCCAAGGGACACGAATTTGAAGCATGGTTCAACAACCTGAAATCCTTCGAAACGCAAAACGCCAAGCGGTTGGTGAGCTGCCCTTTCTGCAACGATACCCAGGTTCGGAGGATCCTCTCGCCGGTAACCAAGACGAGTTCGACCCGCTCGGAAAGGGAGAGGGAGTCGGTCGGCATCGATTATCCAAGGCTGGCCAGGGAGATTGTGGAGTATATTCACAACAACTTTGAGGACGTTGGAAACGATTTTGCCAAAGAGGCCCTGAAGATGCACTACGGGGTGACCGAGAAGAGGGACATTCGGGGCGAGGCTACGGGCGAAGAGGAGAAAATGCTGAGGAATGAGAAAATCGAGTTCTTCAAGGTCCCCGTGCCCAAGAGGGAGACCAAGAAGAAGAACTGAACTTCCCAAAAGGCCTTTGTCGGGCTGCAAGATCCTATTGGATTGACTTTATTCCTGAAAAACAGTATGAACAGGATCAGTTCAGTCCGACGCGACAGACAGGTCCTCCGGGCGGGAAAGGCTGCAGATGCAGAAGGCTTCCAAAATCATTGTCGTCATCCTCATCAGCCTGGTCGTCATCTCCTTCTTCTTCAGCATTTACATTACCGTGGACGAGACCATGCCCGGCAATGCCATTGTGGTGGTCACGGCAGAGGATAAGCTCTACCACTCCATCCATTTTGATCACATCTGTCTGGCCGGAAAGACCGCAACCACCATGACCCTGGCCGAAGCGGTGCAGCAGGGTTTTAAACCTCACGGGCACGATGAAGATCTGGGCTATTTTCGTGGAACCAGACGATTCCTCTTTCACCACCTCCTGTCCAAGCTGGGGATACAGGTCAACAGCCGATGGGACAAGAACGGGAACTGGTTGTGGTAACCCTCCTGAGAACGTTTCTTTCCGCCAAGCCCGGTTGTATGGGCGGCAAGGGCACTCCTCTTCTGCCGTGCTGATTCCGGATTGATCGATCTATGGATTTCAAGTCTTTCGGATTCTCGGATGCTGGGAAGTTGCGGTCTCACAATGAAGACCGATATCTCTGCAACGCTGAGCACAAGCTGTTTTTGGTGGCGGACGGGATGGGCGGACAGGCATCGGGGGAAACCGCAAGCCAGCTGGCCGTCCGCGAGATGGAAGACTTCGTCATCCGATCCAGGTCCCAAGGGGAACGATGGCCGAGGAAGGCTCGACACGATCTTACCCTGGAGCAGCACCGCCTGCTTGCCGCGGTGACCCTTGCCAACCGGCGCATCTACGAGGCGGCCGGGGCCAGCCCCGAGATGAAGGGTATGGGCACGACCCTGGTGGGGGCCATCCTGGAAGGGGATCACCTCGCGGTCGTCAATGTGGGGGACAGCCGCCTGTACAGAGTCAGGGACGGGGAGATCCTGCAGCTCACGGTGGATCATTCCTTTGTGGAGGAGCGGGTCCGGAAAGGGGATCTCACCCGCGAGGAGGCCAGGGGTCATGAGAAGAAACATATTCTGACCCGTGCCCTGGGGGTTCAGGAGAAGGTGAAGGCGGATCTGTCCCTCGTGGATCTAAAATCCGGGGATCTCGTTCTTCTCTGCAGTGACGGGCTCTACCGCATGCTGGAAGACTCCAGGATCCTCTCCGTCATGGAATCCGTCATGGACAGGTCCCTTTACAAAATCGGGCTGTCCCTGGTTTTGCAGGCCAACCTGGCCGGCGGCCTGGACAACATTACGGTCGTCCTGATCGCACTGTCATGAACGCAAAAAATGAAAATTCACCCTGGCCCACCCTCCGTGTTACCGGCAGCGACGGGCGGATTCACAACCATCCTCTCCTGAAACAGGAGACCTCCATCGGCCGCGGGAAGGACAATGACCTGGTCCTTTCCGATCACACCGTCTCACGCTACCACGCGAAAATTCTCAAAACGATGGAGGGAGTTCTCCTCACGGATCTGGGCAGTTTCAACGGCACGAAGGTCAACGAACGCTCCATTCAAAGCGCCCTTCTTCAGCACCGGGACGTGGTGAGCATCGGGCTGGTCCGCATGATTTTTCTGACCCGGGCAGAAAGCACCCCTTCCCTCTCCGATTCCCTGGTGATCAGCACGGAAACGGACTTCGACAAGGGCCGCCAGCACATCGTGGAGAGCAGTTCCGTGGAGGCGGACCCGGCCGGTTCCCAGTCGCTGCTGATCTCCCTGGAGGCCCAGAGGGCGCCCCTGCCCCGCGGCCCTTCCCCGGCCGCCGGGCGCGAAGGTCCCGATGCCCGGGTTCAGGCCGAGATTTCCAGTCTGGAAAGAAGCAACAAGGTCCTCTTCGTGCTGTACGAGATCAGCCGTCAGCTCAATTCGATTCACGACTTCCACGAACTGCTGAACAAGATCATGGACCTCATCTTCATGGTCATTGATGCGGATCATGGCTACCTGATCCTCACGGACGGGGAAAAGGAGGATGAGCTGAACCCCGTGGTGGTCAAATCCAGGCAGGATGCCGGAAAACAGCCTGGGGAACTCAGGGCCAGCCGGACCATCATCCGGAAGGTGATCCGGGACAAGGTGGCCCTCCTCACCTCCAATGCCATGGCCGATACGCGCCTGGAGCACGGCAAGAGCCTCTTCATCCAGCAGATCCGCTCCGCCATCTGCGTTCCCCTCTGGCAGAAAAACCGGATCATCGGGGTGATCCAGCTGGAGAGCGTGAGGCTGGAGAACCAGTTCGACCAGGACGATCTGGAGCTTCTGAAGGCCATCGGCAGCCAGATGGCCATGGTGATCGAGCAGTCAAGCCTCAATCAGCAGATTCGCGAAGAGGAGCGGATGCGAAACCGCCTGGAGCGGTTCCACTCTCCGCAGATCATCGAGATGATCCTGAGGAGCGGTCAGGAGACCAAGGACAACATCATGGAACCCAAGGACCTGACGGCCACGATCCTCTTTACCGACATCAACGGCTTTACCCGCCTCTCCGAGCACATGCCCCCCCGGGAGATCAACATGCTCCTGAACCGGTATTTCTCCCGGATGACGGACATCATCTTCACGCATGACGGCACCCTGGACAAGTACATCGGAGACGGCCTGATGGCCGTTTTCGGGGCCCCCATGGAGAAGAAGGACGATCCGGAGAGGGCGATTCTGGCGGCCCTGGAAATGAGGTCCGATCTGGCCGCCATGATGGAGGGGGTGGAGCCCCCGAAGAGGTTCAGCATCCGGATCGGGATCAACACGGGACGGGTGGTGGGAGGGAACATCGGCTCCCCCAGGCGGATGGACTACACGGTCATCGGCGACCCGGTCAACGTAGCCTCCAGACTGGAGTCGATCGCGCAGCCCAATCAGATCCTGATCGGGGAAGAAACCTGCCGCCTGGTGAAGGACCGGTTCAAGGTCAGGGAAGTGGGACTCAGAAAGGTCAAGGGGAGGAGTTCGCAGATCATGGTCTATGAAGTGCTGTGACCGAATGGCGCAAGGCACAAGGTCTTGTTTTTTAAATTTCTTTCCTCGAACCTTGTTCCTTGAACCTTTCGCCTTCTATGGTTGCGGCTCCTCCTTCTTCCGGATGAAGGTCGCAATGTTCTTCTTGAGCAGGTCGTAGTCCTCGGTGACGCTCTTCAGCTTCTCCTTGCTCTCCGCGGCATAGAGTTCCAGCTTCTTGATCCTCAATCGAAGTTCCGTCACGTTCGTGTTCACCACGGCGCACTCCCTGCCGTCTCCCTCCGCCGTGTCCACGGGAAAGACCTTTGCGAGCACGTATACGGGTTTTCCCTCCTGGCCGTAATACTTGAATGACCTGTCCGTGAAGGAATCCCCTTTGAGGGCGCCGATGAGCGTCTCCTTGAAAAGCGGTCTGTACTGCTTGGAGACAAAGGTAAAAACACTTTTCCCCACCATCTCGGAGGAAGGGTAGCCGAACTCCCGGGCGCAGGATTCGTTCCAGTAGGTGATTTTCCCCTGGGCGTCTACCCGAAAAACGGCGCTGGCCATGGGATCTGCGGCCAGTGCCGCAGTTGCCCCGTTGTCAGTTCCTGCCCGGCCCGGCGGAGGCCCTGCTTCCTGGATGGTCTGGATCGCGCCCCGCACAACGCCGTTGCCGTCCAGGAGGGGCGCCGCGGTGACCACGGTCTGCAGGCCTCCCTTCAGTTTCGGAAAGTAGAGGGTCAACTCAAACCATCCGGTATCGGTTTTGGAAAGAACCGCATCCCCGTAACGATCGTGGATCTCTTCCGGGTGATCCAGTATCATGTCCGCCACGCTGCCCTTTTCGTTCGCATGGAGTCCGTCCCACACCCTCTTGCCCAGGATTTCCCCACTGCGAATCCCCGTGAGTTCCTCGCAGGCCAGGTTCCAGTGAACCACCCGGTGACTCCGGTCCAAAATGAAAATGGGAGTGGGAGACCGGCTCAGAATGTCGTCCATGTAGCGCTGAGATTCCCGCAGGGCCCCCGACTTGGCCTGCTCGCGCACCAGGGCCTCGCTTCTTTCCCTTTCAAAGAGAAAGGCGAAAAGCAGGATCACGAGGAGGGCTACCAGATACCCTCCGAGGGAAAAGAGGGGAGCGGCCTCCAGGGGTAGGAGGTCGGGGAACGGGTAGCCGGAGCGGTATAGATACACGAACAAACCCGTCTCCATGAACACGACAGTCGCCCACACCGTCCCCCCGGGATACCCCAGCAGAAATACGGCCAGAAGAATCAGGCCGGCGTTCAGGATGAGCGTGGGCTTGATGACCCCTTCAATAGAGACGGCGCCGCTGTACCAGGAAACCACCAGAAGGGCGGCCCAGAGGATGGAGATGGCCAGGTGGGTGCCCAGGACCAGGTTCCGGGTCACCCTCAGCAAGGCCATGGAGACGATCATAAGGAGGCCCGCGGCAGCCAGTGCGAAAAAAATCAGCACGGCCCCGACGTAGAAATAAAGAAAACCCAGGAAAGGGGCCAGGATCACAACGATCAGTTGGAAGGTGTTGAGCACCCTGAACTTGCGGAGGGTTTCAGGATCGGAGAGTTTGATGCCGCTGGAGAGGAGATTTTGGAGTAAGGAATCCAGGTTCATGGTCAGGCCCAACCGGGTTGAAAACGGCCCCAACGTGCAGGAACCAGCATGAACGGGCTTTCAGGCAGGAGCGGTAATCTCGAAGGGCCATGGGAGGCACATGGGATTCCCCCTAGAGCAAAGGCAACGCGCATGCTGCTAATCCGGGATGATCGCGGTGATCTTTCCCGTTCGGTCAACGGTCCATACCACGGGTCCGACCCCCGAATTCTTGAAAAGGGGAAAACCCCCGTAGGAAGAAATGACGGCAAACGCCATCTGTTCTCCAGGGGTATTGACCGCAGAAATTCGAAAGTTCAGGAAGTGGCCGACCGGGATAGCCACGTTCAGGGCGGACTTGACCGCCGCGATCTGCGGATCATCCGGGGAGCTGTCGTGGAAAATGTCGATGCTGCTGCCATCCTCCGGGAAAAACTTATCGTTATGCTCCAGAAAATACATGACTTGGGCGTCCAGGATCTGCTTGGCCATGACGATGGCCTCCCGGCCATACGTCCTCTGCTGAAGGGTTCGATACAGGGGCACGGCCGTGGCAGCCAGGATGCCGATAATGGCGATCACCGCCATCAGTTCCACGAGTGTAAAGCCTGCCTGCCTTCGCATCTACGCCCCCCCGGCCACCGGGCTCTTGTATTCCACGCCCTTGGGCGTCAGGATGATGACCATTTCCCCCGGTTTCGATTTTGCCAGCGAAAGCCGATACCCCACCCCCGCGTCCTTCTGATAGGAAAGCATATTGAGCTGGGCTGCCTTTTCCTGCCTGAGGGGAAGGTACTTCGGGACCAGATCCGTCAGTTGATCCGGGTAGCCCTTCTTCTCAAAATGGGTGTACCGCTTGAGGGAGCTGTCCACCATGAAGAGGAAGGCCCTCGGGTTGCTCGCATAGTCGGTCCCGCCGACCGGGGCCTTCTCGCCTCCGAAAAGGATGACCCCCCACATGACCACAATCAGGACCGAGGCCACGACGATAAAATAGCGGAAAGGGCCCCACTTCTTCTTCTCTTTCAGCTTTCCTTCGACGGCCTTCTCCCGCCGGTCCTTGATCTTGCTCCCCACGGCTGAGACGGAGGTCAGCATGGCGCACTGGAAACAATAATACTCCCCGGGCTTCACCTCCTCGGAGCACTCCCTGCACAGGGGAATGCCGCAACTGGCGCAGAATTGCTCGGCCACTCGATTGGGATGGTTTTTACACTGCATAAAAAAGACCCTTAAGAAGTTGGCCTCAGGTCGGAATAATCTGGCTTCATATTATGCAAATGACGGATACGAGTCAAGATATAATTGGGGACGTCTGGAAGGGGGGGGCTCACGTGCCGGGTTTCAGGTCATTGCGGCAATGGGGGCATACCACCCACTCCGGCTGCACGATACGGCCGCAGGAAGTGCATGTGGGCACCAGGGGCTTCTTGCAGTAAGGGCAGTCCTTGAAATCCAGACTCACTCCCTTTCCGCAGTGGGGGCAAACCGTGGTGAGCTCCTCCTTCTGCTGAACCGCCTTGAGAACCTCGTCGATGGTGGTGAGTCCGATCTCGATCTTTTTCAGCCCGCTGTTCCCGAGGGTGGTCATGCCGGTGGCCATGGCCGCCTCCCGGATCAGATCCGCGGAGGCCCCGGCCTGGGTGAGTTCCCTGATCTTGCGGCTCATGACGAGCACCTCTTCGATCACGGTCCGGCCTTTGAATCCCTGGTTCCCGCATTTTGCACACCCCGCCCCCCGGTAGAATTTGAACGGCAGACTCCTGGGGTCCAGCCCCACCCGGCTCAGCAAATCCTGGCTGGGGGTATATTCCTCCTTGCAGTCCGGACAGATCATTCTCACGAGACGCTGCGCCACAATGCCGATGATCGAAGATCCGATCATGTAGGGAGGAATCCCGATGTCCACCAGACGGGTGATGGCCGATGGGGCGTCGTTCGTGTGAAGGGTGGACAGCACCAGGTGACCGGTGAGAGAGGCCTGAAGGGCGATTTCCGCGGTGTCCACGTCCCGGATCTCTCCGATCATGATCACGTTGGGGTCCTGCCGCAGAATCGAGCGAAGCACAAAGGGAAAGGTGAGGCCCACCTTCTCGTTGATCTGGACCTGGTTGATGCCGCCCAGTTCGTATTCCACCGGGTCCTCCACCGTGACGATGTTGACCTCGTCCGACTTGACCTTCTGCATGGCGGCATAGAGGGTGGAGGTTTTCCCGCTGCCGGTAGGCCCTGTGATGAGCAGCATCCCCTGGGGCTGGGCGATCATGTTGGAGAGGGTTTCCATGCTTTTGGGGCTGAAACCCAGGTCATCCAGGCTGAGGAAGGACTGTTCCTTGTTCAGGATCCGGATGACCGCCTTTTCCCCATAGTAGGTGGGAAGGGTCGAGACCCGCAAATCCACCGAGGTATTCCGGGTGCGGACCTTGATCCTGCCGTCCTGGGGTAGCCTCTTTTCCGCGATATCCATGCTTCCCAGGACCTTGATCCTGGAGATGATGATCGGCTGGGTCCACTTGGGCAGTTTGATGGAGTCCTGCAGCACCCCGTCCACCCGGTTTCTCACCCTGACCTGGTTTTCCTGGGCCTCGATGTGGACGTCACTGGCCCCTTTCTTGATGGCATTCTTGATGATGAGGTCCACCATCTTCACAAAGGGGGAGTCCTTCATGTCGACTTCCTGCTCGGCCTCTTCCTCCTTGATCTCGCGCTCCGGCAGGAATTCCATGAGATCGTCCCCTCCCATCTCGGTGGCGACCTGACCGATGGTCCTCTCCGGGTGATAGTGCCTCTGGAGCAGGTCCAGGATCTGCGTGGAGGTGGAGATGGCGGGCTGAATGCTGTAACCGGTGACGAACTGGATATCCTTCATCATGTTGAGGTCGAGCGGATCGGCCATGGCCACGTCCAGGATGTTGTTCTTCAGTGCGATGGGCACGCAGATGAACTTCCGGGAGACCTCTGCAGGGATGGACTCGATCACCCTGCCGTCGACTTCCTGGGAGCTCAGATCCACATAGGGAATCTTGAGCTGCATGGCCAGGGCAAAGGCCATCTCCTCCTCGGAGATGAGGTTCTTGCCCACCAGCAACTGGCCCAGCCTACCCCCTGACTCTTTCTGGTCCTTCAGTGCCTCTACCAGCTTGTCCGGGGCCAGCAGGCCGGTTTCGACCAGCAGTTCGCCCAGCTTGCGCCTGGAGGCCGACTCCCTTTTGGGGAGCGCCTTGCCGCTCTGACTCGTCATCGGCTTTGGTTCTTCCATCGACGATTCCATTCGGACTCATGCTTTGGGAGGGCCGCTGTATGGTCGGCTTTCCCGGGTTCAGGACGACTGGACCCCTTGGGGGAGCCTCTTTCCGACCCCGAAACAAGAGAATAAAATGTAATTTACTTCGCCCAATGGATATTTTCAAGTGCTTTTGCTGCGGCTTTTGAGCGGAGGATTTTTTTTGACATTGTAGAAACGTTTTAATATACAATAATTCCTAGGAAAATTAAGAAATCACGGTCATTCATCCCGGTGCAGGTGGGAGCCAATGCCGAAGATCAACCTTAAAATCGATAAGGTGGACATCGTCATCGCCCTGGTCTCGGCGGCGCTTTTTGTTTCGCTCTCCTTCGGCGCCTTCCGGCCTTTGGAATCCATCGAAAAGATCCTCTACGGCATGCACATGCGTCTCGACCTCCCCCAAACCATGAGGGAGAACAAGATCGCCATCGTCAACATCGATGAGAAGAGCCTCACCCAGCTCGGGCGATGGCCTTGGCCGAGGTCTCTTCTGGCGGACATGATCCGCATCCTGAAGGGCAACGGCGCCCGGTTGATCGCCATGGACTCCCTCTTCAGTGAACACGAGAGAAACCAGGGTCTCCAGGAAATTCAGGAACTGGAGAAGGCTCTGCTGGCCCACAATTCACCCTCTACCAGGGACCCCTGGCTGCTCGACACCCTGAAAGCGATTCAGAACCGGCTGGACAATGACGCCGTACTCACAAGTGTGGTGAGGGAAAGCGGGAATGTCATTTTGCCTGCCCTCGGGACCTTCGGGAAATACGAGACCGAGGTGGTCATCCCGGAAGACTCCCCGATTCGAAAAAGCGCCGTCACCGTCAAGGCCGGAGCCGAAGAGTATGTGCCGGTCAACCAGCTCATCACCCCTTTTCCGGAACTGGCCGCAAGCGCCCATGGTCTGGGTCACACCAATCTCTCGCCCAGCAAACTCCTCCAGGGAGAACTGCACCTCCTGTTCATCAACTACAGGGGTCACCTGATTCCGTCCATGCCCCTGCTCCTGTCCCTCGACTTCATGAAGAAGAAGCCGGAGGAGGTGCTGAAGGTGGGAAAGGGAATCCAGATGGGCCAGAGCCTGATCCCGACCGTGAAAGGCGAGATCTTTGTCAAGTTCAAGGGAGGCAGGCGCTCCTTCCCCTATTATTCCTTTGTGGACATCCTGAACGTCAAGAAGGTGCCGGCCGTATTCGAAAACAAGATCGTGCTCATCGGCTCCACAGCGGAAGACGCCACCTTCGTTTCGACGCCGGTGGACGGCGAAATGCCCAAAGTGGAACTGATCGCCAACGTGATTGAGAACCTGCTGAACAACCGCTACGTGAAGCGGCCCGATGGAATCGTCTACGTCGAGATCCTTTTACTCGTGCTCGCGGTTTTTGCCGGTGCAGTGACCCTGCCCCGCTATGGTCTCCTGAACCGGATGGTGGTGCTCGCAGGCATGCTTACCGTGGTGTTCTTCATCGGCCTGCTCTCCTTTGTTTTCCTGGATGTCTGGCTGAAGATCGTATACATCGCCCTTGCCCTCCTCTGCGTGTACCTGGCCGTCTCCGTGAAGGACTTCATCATCAAAGCCAGGACCTTCGACCTCACCTCCAAGGAGAGCATCGAAACCAACCGCATGCTGGGGCTAAGCCTCCAGAGTCAGGGCCTTCTCGACCTGGCCTTCGAGAAGTTCAGGAAATGTCCCCTGGATGACGCCATGAAAGACGTCATCTACAACCTGGGGCTGGACTACGAGCGAAAGAGAATGATGAACAAGTCGATCTCGGTGTATGAGTACATCCAGGCGAACGACAAAGACTTCAGAGACCTCAAAGAGCGGATCCCCAAACTCAGAAAGCTCATCACCCCCTACTCCGCCTCGGGCCGCGAGGGAAAAAGGGAAGCCAAGATCGTCGTGTCCGACGACCTCGGAATCAAGCCCACGGTGGGGCGCTACGAGATCCTGGGGGAGCTGGGTCAGGGCGCCATGGGCATCGTTTACAAGGCGAGGGACCCCAAGATCCAGCGGCTGCTGGCCATCAAGACCATTCGCTTCTCGGACGAATTCGAGGAGGAGAAAACCAAGGAGGTCAAGGACCGCTTCCTCCGGGAGGCGGAAATCGCCGGAAAACTCTCTCACCCTTCCGTCGTGTCCGTCTATGACGTGGGGGAGGACTATGACCTTACCTATATCGCCATGGAGTTCCTGGAAGGGGAGGACCTTCACAAGTACTGCCGAAAGGGGTCCCTTCTCCCCCTCCGGAAGGTGCTCTATGTGGTGGCCGAGTCGGCCTCGGCCCTGGATTATGCGCATAGCCAGGGGGTCATTCACCGGGACATCAAACCTGCCAACATCATGCTCCTGAAGAGCGGTCATGTAAAAGTGACCGACTTCGGGATCGCGAAGGCCGTTTCCTCCTCCCAGACCAAGAGCGGTGTTGTGCTGGGCACGCCCAACTATATGTCGCCGGAGCAGATTAACGGGCACGCCATCGACGGGCGGTCGGACATCTTCTCGCTGGGCGTCGTCTTCTTCGAACTCCTGACCGGCCAGTTGCCCTTTCAGGGGAAAACCCTCACCAACCTCTTCTACCAGATCACCCAGGTGAGACACCCTTCGGTTCGCGCCCTCAATCCCAAGGTTCCCAAGCCCTGTGAGCAGATCATCGACCGCGCCCTCGCCAAGGAGCCCGAACACAGGTTCCAGAGTGCCGGGGAACTTTCGAAGTACGTGAATGCCGTGGCCGTGAAGATCGAGCAATTGACTGCCAGGGCTCGCTGATGCGGGGCACTGGAGCCGGAGGGACGGGGGGGGGGGTGTGGATTGCCCTCTC
>JAFGPH010000273.1 GCA_016926135.1 Deltaproteobacteria bacterium | reverse complement strand
GGTCCCGGGTGGTTCTGTCCAGAACGGCAGTGACCTCGCGTTTCTGGATGAGTCGTTCCTCCTGGGTGGCGGGCGGGGCAATCTTCTTCGCGGCCGCCTCCTCTTTTGCCTCGATGGCCTTTTCCACGGCCGTCTTGAAGTCGTCTTCGCTGAAGGGTTTGAGCAGATAGTCCACGGCGCCGAGCTTCATGGATTCCACGGCAGAGGGGATGGTCGGGTATCCTGTGATGACGATCACCTCGGTTTCCGGTTTGGCCTCCCGTACGGCCCGTATGACCTCCATACCATCCATGTCCGGCAACCTGAGATCCGCCACCAGAAGGTCGAAATCCCTGGCATCCAGGGATCCGAGCGCCCTTGTCCCGGTCTCAGCCAGGTCCACCCCGTAGCCCTTCTTGGTGAGAACCATCTTGAGACCCCGGGCCAGGCTGGGTTCGTCCTCCATGAGAAGAACGTGGCGGCCCTTGCGCTCTTGCGCCTGGGGGAGGTCCCGTAAGTCTCCTGGCCCCTTTTCCTGCGGGGATATGTCCGGTTCCTGTTTGAGAAACACCCCGTCCCTTCCTTCCAGGGCCTTTTCTACGGCAGCCCTGAATTCATCATCCCAGAAGGGTTTCGGCAGGTAATCGGAAACTCCGAGCTTCATGGCGTCCACGGCGGACGAAACGGTCGGATAACCGGTGATGACGATCACCTTGGTTTCGGGGCGCTTGTCCCTCACCTCGCGGATCACGTCCATGCCGTCCATGTCGGGCAATCTCAGGTCCGCAACCATGAGGTCGAAGCCCTTTCTGCTCATGGCTTCCATGGCACCTTGTCCTGTAAAGGCCGTGTCCACGTGGTAACCGTCCTTTTCCAGGATCATCTTGAGTCCCTTGGCCAAACTCGTCTCATCCTCCATGAGCAGGATTTCCCTGCCCCTCTCAGGCCCTGCACTGAGTCTCTCTTCCGTGCGGTTCATCATGATCCCCCCCTTTCCCCATAAAACGATCGTATTGCGCAAACGCGCACCTTTTGCTTGAAGAGGAAGCAATCCCTGTTCCAGAAAGGGGGAAGAAAGGAGGAAAAGGGAATGGCAATTTTTAACGGTTATTTCAATGAATTACACGGTAACGGGAGAGGGGGGATCGATATCGGCGGGGGCTTGACCGTACAGCTTCTTGTACGGTGAAAAGGGGGGGCAGAACAGCTATCTTGTTGTTTTTGTGTGAGAAGCTTTGCCGTACACAAAGGATATACGGGTCGGCGGGAACTCAGGCGAAGTGACAGAACAGGCTGTGCGCCTCTGCCTCCAAGCGCCGTTCGTGCTGCTGTAGAAGCATGAGCGGGACCTTCGCCCTTCAAACCCTCAGGGCGAAGGGTTGTCGCCCCGATCATTTCAACTCACCCTGGAACAGGGCCCGGGTCCGTCGCGGCGGCGAGAGGGTCAATCCTTGTTGGAGGTGGGTCTTGGCGGGAGGTGGTGCTTTTTCAGGAGGGCCGAGAAATTGGACCGTTGCATGCCCACCTTGGCGGCTGCATGGGTGATGTTGCCTCCCGCATCCTCCAGGGCCCGCACCAGGAATGCCTTCTCCACATTGCTGTATGCAGTATCAAGAAGGCCCTTCTTGAGTCTCTTTGCGGCCTTGAGTTCCTCTCGGGTGGTTGGAATCCCATGCCATGCAAGCGATTGTCTCATCTGCAGATGGCTCACCAGATCAACAATGCCCAGCGTGTCCCGGTCCGCCAGAATGATAAGACGCTCCACCACGTTTTTGAGTTCCCGCACATTCCCCGGCCAGTCATGGTTCACCAGCGCTTCCAGGGCGTCGTCCGAGAAGCCGTGAACCCTCTTCCCCGTTTTGCGACAGAAGATTCGCATGAAGTGATAGGAGAGTCTCGGGATATCGTCCTTCCTTTCCCTCAAGGGAGGAATATGGAGGGGAAACACGTTCAGGCGGTAAAAGAGATCTTCCCTGAAGGCCCCTTCGGTCACCATTCGCCCCAGGTCCTGGTTTGTCGCAGCGATGATCCTCACATCGGTAATCAAGATCTGATCGGATCCTACCGGCTTGTACTCCCCCAATTCCAGTACCCTCAGGAGCTTTGCCTGCAACTCAGGACTCAGGTTGGCCACATCGTCCAGGAACAGGGTCCCCTTCCTGGCGCTCCCGAAGATACCTGCCTTTTCCTGGACGGCGCCCGTGAAGGCACCCTTTACGTGACCGAAGAGCTCGCTTTCCAGTAGGCCTGAAGACAGGGTGCTGCAGTCGATCGGGACGAACTGCCTGTGGGATCGTTTGCTGTGGCTGTAAATGGCCCTGGCGAAGAGCTCTTTCCCCGTCCCGCTCTCGCCATAGACCAGCACAGTGCTGTCGGTAGGCGCAACCTTTTGGACCTCTTCGAAGATTTGAAGCATCTTCGGGTTTTCACCGATGATACTTCCAAAACCATAGCGGTCCAGGAGTTCCTTCCGGAGGGTCAGGTTCTCCTCTGCAAGGCGTTTTTTCTCGGCCGCCCTTTCCACCGCCAGCACGAGTTCATCGTCGGAGAAAGGCTTGGCCAGGTAGTCCAAGGCTCCCGTCTTCATCGCCTCGACCGCATTCTGGACCGTGGAATAGCCCGTCATGACCAGAATGTGCTCTCCCGGTTTTTCCCGGTGAACGGTGTGCAGGATCTCCATCCCATTCATGTCCGGGAGTACCATGTCGAGGAGAATCACATCGTAGTCACCGCCGAGGATCGCGTCGAGACCTTCCTTGCCGGTCATGCAGATGTCAACGGAGTGGCCTTTTCTGGAGAGAATCAACCGACATCCTTTGCAGATGAGGGGCTCATCATCGATGACGAGGGTTCGGATCGGTTCCATCCCCTTCGGTTTCTCCCTTCTCCCCGGGAAGTCGTTCACCCGTAAGGCAGCCACACGACCATACGCGTACCCTGTCCGGGTTGTGAAAACACGTTGATTCGACCCTGGTGCTTTTCCACAATTCCGAAGTTCACCGGCAGTCCGAGGCCCGTGCCCTTTGGCTTTGTGGAGAAAAAGGGATCAAAAATGCGGTCCCTGATTTCTTGACTGATTCCGACACCGTCGTCTTCGAACTCAATGAGGATGCCTTTCCTGTCCTCGTCTTCGCGGGTCCTGATGGTGACGACGCCCTCGTGGGGAATCGCCTCAATGGCATTGACCAGGAAATTGATGAACACCTGTTCCATCTGGTTCACATCCAGGGGTATCACGGGAATCGTCGTGGACAACTCCCTTTCCACTCGAATGCGGCGGAGGCGAAACTCGTTGTCCAGAATGGTCAGGGCCTTGTCGATGATGGCATTGACGTCGGCCGAGACCTTTCTCGGTTCCCCCTCCCGGGAGAATTCCAGAAGCTCCTGGATGATGCCCCGGCATCGGACCGTTTCATGGACAATGATCTCCAGTCCTTCCTTGAGGGGACCTCCCTCAGGGGCTTCCTTGAGCATGCTGGTGCTGTAGAGCAGGATGGCCGCAAGCGGGTTGTTGATCTCATGGGCGATCCCGGCAGCGAGCCTGCCCAGACTCGAAAGTTTTTCCGTTTTCACGGCCAGATGGTCATACTGAATGCGCTGTTTCTCGATCAGTCTGGCCTTGTCGATGGCGCATGCACACTGCTCGGCAATGGCCCCTGCGAACTCCAGCTCCATGATCGAGAAGTCACGGCCCTCGGCGAAAAAGATGCGAACGAGACCCACCACATCGTTGGCGAGAATGAGGGGAAGATCCATCATCATCCGAATTCCCTCTTCCTGGGCCTCCCTGGGATACTGGACACGGGGGTCCGTGATGACGTCGTTGATGATCACCGGCCCCTCCTGGTCGCACGTTTCGATGTAGAGGTTCTTCCTGGCCACGTGCCCTTTGGCCAGGTAGCGCTCGCTGAGTCCATAGGAGGCGCTCAGTTCGAATTGATCCGTCTTGAGGTTGAGAATCCTCAGGAGGGAGCCCTTTGCGTGGAGGGCTTCCGCTGTGGTCCTGACAGCCAGATTCAGCACATCGTTCACGCCCGTGCCGTGGTGGACCGACCTGCTGACATCCCTGAAGACCCGGAAAAGGGTTTCAATATCGGCTTTTGGTTGCATGGCAGACCTCCACATAGGGGTTCAGCGGTTCAGGGTGCGGGGTTCCGGGACAAACAGAGGGTCCTCATGAAAACAAAAGAACCCTATTCCCGGCAGGAGGAAGGGTTCTTTTGGATCACGAACCATCGCTGAACCTCTTGGCAAAAGGTTGCGTGCCCGTTTTTGGGCGGCCCTTTTCAGAAACCTTCGCCAATGGCGGAAACGGGACGACACCGGTGCAACAAACACAGTTTACCAGCGCGGTGTTTCAAAATCAAGTGCGGCCGCTCCTCCTGCTGCTCCGTCCGGATGGCGATGCGTGCAGGTTCCTTCTCTCCCACAGCCCTGAGGCCGATGCAGAAAAGGATAGGGAGGAAAGGAGATCGTGAGATATAGTGCGATACGGAGGGGGTGGCGGACATGCATGACGTCTGGATCGCGCTGGGATTGACCGTTTTCGCCGGGATGGCGACGGGCATCGGCAGCGCCATT
>JAFGPH010000272.1 GCA_016926135.1 Deltaproteobacteria bacterium | reverse complement strand
TACCGGACCGGGCCCCGGGATGTGCTGGAGATCTCGGTTTGGAAGGACGAAACCCTGACCAGGCAGATCCCTGTGCCTCCTGACGGGATCATCTCCTTTCCCCTCATCGGCGACCTGGATGTGAGGGAGATGACCATCCCCCAGATCCGGGAGGCGGTGTTCGCCAGGATATCGGAGTTCATCCCGGATCCCACGGTGACCGTGCTGCTGCTTGCGGCAAACAGCATGACGGCCAGTGTCATCGGGAAGGTGAACCGGCCGGGGGAGTTCCCCATCACCCTGGAGAGCAATGTCATGCAGCTCCTGGCTGCCGCCGGAGGCCTGAATCCCTTTGCCGCTTCCGGAAAGATCCTGGTGCTGCGGCAGGAGGGCGGCAAGACGGTCAAGATCCCCTTTGACTACCGGCAGGTGGAAAAGGGCGAAGACCTGGAGCAGAACATCCTTCTGCGGCGTGGCGATGTTGTGGTGGTGCCGTGAAATGGCGGCAAATCGTGGCCTGTGCCGCAGGTTTGGGTGTCGCCTGTCTCGGCTCCATCGCAGGGGTCCCGGCAGCTGAGCTCACTTTGGTCCCCGAATTGAGCGTCAGGACTGAATGGAACGACAACGTGGACATGTCCACTTCTCAGAAAAGAGGCGACTTCATTGCGACCCTCACACCGGCCTTCAGCATCGGCGCGGCAACCGAGCGGCTGGCCCTCAGTTCCAGGATCGGCCTTGGGGTGTTGCGCTACGCGAGGGACGAGGAAAGGAACACCGAGTTGGTGCAATTTTCCGCAAACACAGATTACAGGGGCCATGAGAGGCTTCAGGTATCGGCAAGCGCGAGTCTCACGGAGGATGAGGCCTTGCAGACCGAGCTGGAGGAGACGGGCCTGATCGTCACAGGGGTCAACCGACGGCGTTGGGGGGGAGAAGGGGGGTTGCTTTACGAGCTGACCCCTGGTTCCACCCTGGGGATGGACGTGATCCATCAGGACACGCAGTACAGCGGGGGAGGGTATGTGGATTACACACAGGACTCGCTGGGCCTCACCTACCGGCAAACACTGCCGGACGAGGTGAATGAGGTTCTGGTCCGGCCTTTTTACGTTCACTACGATTCAGATCGAAGTAAGGTGGACAACTATGGCATCTCCGCGGGATGGAGCAGAACCTGGAGCCACATGCTCAGTTCTTACGTCATGCTGGGCGTGCGCCACACCACAACGGAGTACAAAGTTCTCCAGCAGAGCCTGGTATTCGACCCGGCGCTGCTGCCCCGCTATCCCTTTCGGCAAGAGGTCAGTGAAGTGAATCTGAAGGAGAGCAACTGGGGAGGTCTGGGGGATCTCTCTATCACGAGGAGAGGGGAAAGCCACAGCATGTCAACGGGCTACAAGCGGGACCTGGATTTCTCCGCAGAAGGAGAGCCTGTCACGACCGACCGCTTATATTGGACCGTGAGCTACTCCCACACCGAGAGGCTTGGTGCAGGATTCTCCACTGCAGTGTCCCACTCCAAGTCCGCGGGCGACCGAACCCGCACGGACGATTGGTATTTGGACCTGGCGCCTTCCGTCTCCTGGAGAATAACCGAGGACCACGTACTCTCCGGAGGCTACAGCTACTCCCTGTCCCTGGACAAGGCATATGGGGAAGACCGGGAGGCCGACCGCCACAGGGTCTGGTTGAGCGTGACTACGAGGTTTCCCAGCAAATGGTGACTCATCCCATGTGGCCGGACCCTCCCCAGGGTGCACCCATGCCCCCGGCCAAAGACATGGCCTACTTCAAGGCAGTCATCAGGAGGAGGAGGAAGAGCTTCTTCCTGACCTTCTGCCTCCTGTTGACCACCGGTTTGCTGGTGGCGTTCCTGCTCCCCCCTATGTTTCTCTCCAGGTCCACCATTCTGATCGAAAGCCAGCAGATCCCGCCCGAGTATGTGAGGACCTCCATCACGAGCCTCGTGGAGGAGCGCCTTCATGCCATTACACAGCGCATCATGAGCACGAGCAGGCTGACCGGGATCATCAACCGGTTCAACCTCTACAGCGACATGAAGGAGCGTTTCACCCGGGAAGAGATCGTCGAGAAGATGCGGGATGACATCAAGTTCAAGACCATCAGCACCGACGTCCTTAGCCGCAAAGGGGGCAGGGCCGCTGCCGAGGCCGTCACCGTGGCCTT
This sequence comes from Deltaproteobacteria bacterium, assembly GCA_016926135.1. The sequence continues at coordinate 2,524 of JAFGPH010000272.1, read as the reverse complement.
CACCCTCTCCTATGAGGGCAGGGACCCCTCGATGGTTCAGAAGGTGGCCAATGTGCTCGCCTCTCTCTACCTGGAGGAGAACCTGAAGGTGAGGGAGCAGAGGGCCTCCAACACCACGGCCTTTCTGCAGCAGGAAATGGAGCAGCTCAAGGGGGAAATCGACCAGATCCAGAACAGGATCAGCCGATTCAAGGAGGCCCATCTTCAGGAACTGCCCGAGATCACCCCCTCCAATCTGCAGACCATCTCCCGCCTCCAGAGGGACCTGGATCAGATCCGGATGCAGATCAACACCCTCCGGGAACGCAAAATCCTGCTGGAAGGTCAGCTCTTGAGCGTGGACCCCCTGACCCCGCTGGTCAACGAAGAGGGGAAGACCGTGATGAACCCGGTCGAGCGGCTGAAGTACCTTCGCCTCCAGCTCGTGGTGCTGCAGGGGAGTCTCTCCGAGAGGCACCCGGACGTGAGGAGGCTTCGGAAGGAGATCGAGGAGCTGGAAGCCCAGGGTTACGAGACCCCCGGGGATGCGGAGAAGCTGAAGAGGCTGGAGGATCTGAAGGGGAGACAGGCATCCCTGGAGGGGACGGTGAATCCGTCCCACCCGGACGCCGTGAAGCTCTCCAGGGAGGTGGAGGCCCTCGGCAGGGAACTGCAAAGCGAAGAGAAGAAGACGTCGTCCGAGGAGAAGCCGCAGCAGAAACCCGACAACCCGGCCTATCTCAACATCAAGACCCAGATTGCTACAGCAGACCTGGAGATCGCCGCGCTGAACGACCAGTCCCGGCAGATCAGGGAAGAGATCGCGAGGGTTCAGGCCAGAATCGACCGGGCCCCCATGGTGGAGAAGGACTACAACATTCTGATGAGCGACTACCAGAGCGCCAGGGCCAAGTCCAACGAGCTGACGAGCAAGTACCTGGAGGCCAAGGTGGCCCAGGGCATGGAGGAAACCCAGCGGGGGGAGCGCTTCACCATCATCGACCCGGCGCAACTGCCTGAAAAGCCGCACAAGCCGAACCGTATGGCCATTGCAGTGATCAGCCTCGTGCTGGCCCTGGGGGCAGGGGTCGGGATGGCCGCAGTCCGGGAGGTCGCCGACACCTCCATCAAGAGCGGTGAGGAATTCTCGAACCTCACAGGGCTTCCCGTGCTGGCCGTGATCTCCCGTATTGTGAGCCCGGCCGAGATCAGGGCTCGGCGCATCAAATGGGCCGCGGGGCTGGTGGGGGTGGCGGTCATCCTGTGCGCAACCCTGATCGTGGTGGACCAGTTCGTGACTCCCCTGGATGTGCTGTGGGCCAGGGCGGAGCGAAAAGTCATGAAAGTCACTGTATTCTGAGAGGGGAGGTTGCGTGGGGATGGAAAAGCCGGGATTGGGCAGGGAAAGGAATGCCGGGAAAGGGCTGGGGGTGTCCCCGACCTACTCCTGCACCAAAGTGGACCGCGTTGACCCGAACCGGCTTAGAAAAAACAAGATCATCACCCTCTTTCCCGAAGAGGCCCTGACCGATCAGATGAAGATCCTCCGCTCTCAGGTGCTGAACCAGATGGAGGAAATCGGAGGAAACAGCCTTCTCGTCACAAGCCCGAATCCGGGTGAAGGGAAAACGTGGACGGCCATCAACCTGGCCATCAGTATGTCTCATAAGCTGGATCAGACTGTTTTGCTCGTGGATGCCAATCTGAGGACCCCTGCCGTTCACCGTTATCTGGGGCTGGACTGCCGCGAAGGCCTCTCGGACTACCTGCTTCGGGAGGCGGAAATCCCCGACCTCTTGGTGAGCCCGGGCATCGAGAAGCTGGTGCTGCTGCCCGGCGGGCTTGCGCTCACGCACTCCGTGGAGTTCCTGGGTTCCCAGCGCATGGAGGCCCTCGTGAAGGAGATGAAGGAACGCTATGCGGACCGCTTCATCATCATCGACGGGTCCCCTCTGCTCACCTCCGCGGACTCCCTTGTGCTCTCCAGATTTGTCGATGCGGTTCTTCTCGTTGTCGCTTCCGAGAGGACCCAGGCAAAGACCGTGGTCCGGGCCATGGAACTCCTGGCCGGCCGAAGGGTCATCGGTGCGGTGTTGAACCAGTCCAGGGACTGATGCATCGTTGCTGTGTTCCAACTCTTACCTCAGCGTAGCGTCGTCGCTTGCCGGCCACAGGCACAACCGGGAACTAGCCGAATTCTCACTCCCCCCAAATATAACCCTAACAGGCCAACCGCTAGTGTAAGGGATCTTCCGTAGGCTGGAAGATGCCCGGAGCCACCTGGCTTCACCGGCGAATGAATGAGATAAAAACCAATGTGATCAATAGTTTGGTCGATAATCGGCACTGCCCCGAAGGGGGCGGAGCTTGCCCGAACCACCCCACCTGGCTGCACGGGGATGCCGGGTCGGGCCATGAGGAATGAAATGGGAAGCCCCTTGGGAAATGCCTCAACATTCGTTCTGATGCCCCGGCGGTTCATGGTTCCGTCCACAATGAGCCGCCTCTGTGCCGGGATCGTGGGAGCCGTGCTCCTGGCCGCCGG
>JAFGPH010000271.1 GCA_016926135.1 Deltaproteobacteria bacterium | reverse complement strand
TCTGCCGGGCGTGAAGGCGATCATCACCTACGAGAATTCACCGGACTGGATCACCGGAAAGCCCCCTCACTCCCGCGTTCTGGACCGGAAAGTCCGTTTTGTGGGAGACGCTGTTGCCGTGGTGGCTGCCACCAAGAGTAAAATAGCACAGGAGGCGATTGAACGGATCGAAGTGGAATATGAACGCCTTCCGGCCGTTTTCGATGTGGATGAAGCGCTGAAACCGGATGCCCCTCAACTCTACGATCAATTCCCGGGTAACACGATCCCGGTAGATGTCCCCACGTTCCACAAAACGACCCTGTCGGAGCTCGTACTGGGCGACGTAGAAAAAGGTTTTCGAGAAGCGGACTTCATCTGTGAAGGGGAATGCTTTTATGAAGGTCTTCCCAATCCCCTGCCGATTGAACCCCCCGGCTTGATTGTGCATTGGGATGGTCCCCGAAAACTTACCGTATGGTCGGCAACGCAAAGCCCATACCAATTCCGGTTTGTGATGCAACCTGAAATGGGATTTCCGGATATCCGGTCCATCGGGATGCATTGCGGCGGTAGTTATGGATCGAAGAACCGCTATGCGCATCCCTTTTTCTATGCCGCGGCATTGGCCAAGATCACAAACAGACCGGTGAAGTTGATCTACAGCAAGGAAGAGCATATGGGCGCATTCGTTCTGCGCCTGGGATCCAGGATCAAAGCGAAAGTCGGAATTCAAAAAGATGGCACACTCACCGCACTGGCGGGGACATGGATTGTCAATGCAGGCGCTTTTTCGGATCTCATACAGGGTCAAATCAGTGTAGGGCTGGGTGAGGCGCAACTGATGGTACGGTGCGCAAACTGGGATTTGAAGACCAAGCTTGTGTGCACCAATCGAAACCCCTCAGGAATCGTGAGGGGGTTTGGGGGGCAAGAGCTCAAGTCTGCTCTCATTCCGATTTTGAACAGAGCCATGGAGAAAGCCGATATCGAGCCCATCGGATTCTATAAGAAGAACTTTGTAAAGACCGGGGACGGGTACTATTGGCGGGACGGCAAGTGGAGAACATGCGGGAACCTGGACTACTCGGGCGCGATGGAAGAGGGTGCCAGGCTTTTTGGATGGTATGAGAGGTGGAAAGGTTGGCTGAACCCGACGGCGGTTTACGGCAGCAAGAGGAGGGGCATAGGGGTCGGTGTGCACGGGAACGCCGACTCGGGAGAGGATGTTTCGGAAGCGCAGGTGAGATTGAATCCGGATGGCACTGCAACCCTATACTCCTGTCAATCCGAACCGGGGACCGGGTCGAGGAACAGTCTTTGCAGGATGGCGGCTGAAGTGCTTCGACTCCCTCTTGACCGCATCAGTATCGCCCCGGGGGATACCCTGTTCAATCCGTTCGAATTTGGCCTTGCGGGCTCGAGAGGAACTTATGCTTCCGGCTTCGCAGTGATATCGGCCGCAGAGGACGCGACGCGGAAGCTTCTTGAGGCGGCGGCGCCCGTGCTGGGGACTGCTCCGGAAGAACTGGACACCGAGAGCGGCAGGGTGTTTGTCAGAGAGAAGCCTGAAAAGGCGGTGTCGTGGGGCAGGGTACTCGGTGTAATGAACACGTGCACGGGGTTCGCTCGCTTTACTTCTGACTATACCGTACCGAACTTCCTGATGATACTCGTCGAAGTGGAAGTGGACATCGATACAGGAAAGGTGGAGCTTCTACAGGTGATCCCCGCCACCAACGTGGGCAAGGTCATAGACCCTCAATCCCTGAAAGGCCAGCTGCATGGATGTCTTGGATCCGCCGGATTGGACTCTGCCCTTTTTGAAGAATCGGTGCTGGATCGGAAAACCGGACATATGCTCAATGTGAATATGATCGATTATAAATGGAGAACCTTTCTTGAACTCCCCGAGATGAAAACAGCCATCCTGGAGACAGAGCTTCCAACCCATCGTTTCAAGGCGGTAGGCGTGGGAGAGATAACCCCGGCCCCCGGCCCCAGCGCTGTTCTTATGGCCGTTTCCAACGCTGTGGGCGTCCGGTTTTCGGAGTATCCGCTCACGCCTGAAAGAATACTCCAGGCCTTGGGTAAGGTCATGGGGCGGGGTCCTCAGTGAAATCGTTCATGCACATCGACGCAGAAAGCGTTGCTCATGGCGTTGCCTTGCTGGGGAAGTACAAGAGCAAGGCGAAGATCATCGCCGGCGGAACCGATCTGCTGGGAGCGTTGAAAGATGAAATTCTTCCCGGCTACCCGGAAGTGATCATCAACATCAAGGGTATTCCGGGTCTTGACCGCGTCGAAGAGAATGAGGGAGGGCTGAAGATCGGCAGTCCGGTCAAATTGTCTATTATCGCATCATCCCCGCTGATCAGGGGGAGATATCCGATGCTTGCCGATGCGGCTCAATCCGTGGCCTCGCCCGTTATCCGCCGAATGGGCACCATCGGGGGGAACTTGTGCCAGGACGTCCGTTGTTGGTACTACCGGTATCCGAACCCCTTGGGGGGAAGAATCATGTGTCATCGTAAGGGGAGAGGATCTTGTCCGGCAGTTGCCGGTGACAATCGCTATCACGCCATCATGGGTGGAAAGGTGTGTTTTGCCGTCTGCCCCTCTGACATTGCGGTAGCCCTGACTGCCTTGGATGCGAAGATCGATGTCGAAGGACCCAAATCGTCTAGGACCATTCCGATCAAGGACTTTTTCACGCCCCTGGGAAATGCGTTACAGTCGGATGAAATGGTAACCGGAATCAAGCTCCCTCCGCCGCCTGAAAAGGCGAAACAGACCTTTCTGAAATTCACCTTGAGAAAACCCATTGATTTCGCGATCGTCAGTGTTGCATCGGCCGTCACAGTGGAGGAAGGGATCTGCACCCGTGCCAGAATCGTGCTCGGCTCGGTGGCTCCGATGCCTTTGAGGGCGACGGGCGCCGAGGAGGCCGTTGTGGGAAGGACTCTGGATGGATCGACTGCAGAAGACGCTGCGGACGCGGCGATCGCCGGTGCAAAACCTCTCAGCATGAACGCCTACAAAGTAGAGATAGCAAAGGCCCTCATCAAAAGAGCTATCCTGGGTGGCATTCCCGGGGAGTAGCGTTGCGACAGAGCGCTGACCTTGCCGGGCAGCGCCTGGGAACCAGATGATAACGGAGGTTTGGCAACATGAGAGACTTCGACGTGGTTGCAGTGGGGGCCGGGCTGGGGGGTCTTTCCGCAGCCGTGTTCCTGAGCCAGGCAGGCAAACGGGTGTTGCTTCTGGAGAAACACAATGTACCCGGAGGTTATGCCACTTCTTTCCTCCGGGGCCGGTTCGAGTTCGACGTGGCTCTCCATGAGCTCTCCGGTTTGGGA
>JAFGPH010000270.1 GCA_016926135.1 Deltaproteobacteria bacterium | reverse complement strand
TCTTCCCTGTTGGGGCTCCTTCCGGCCGTGTCGATCAGGATGACATCGCACTCCCTGTGTTTCTGAACGGCCTTCAGGAGATCCCTGCTGCTGGCCGCAACCTCCAGGGGAATGCCCATGATCCTGGCATAGGTTTCCAGTTGCGCCACCGCAGCCACCCGGAAGGTGTCCACGGTGATCAACGCCGTCTTCCTGCCCTGCTGAATCGCGCTCAGGGCGGCCAGTTTGGCCAGCGTTGTCGTCTTGCCCACACCCGTCGGCCCCACGAAGGAGACGATCCTTTTCTGCCCGGGCTGCCTTTTGCCGCCGCTGATGGGGATACGCCCCAGGACCTGGGCCAGGGATTCCTGGAGGATCTTGGAGGCCGAAGTCTTCCCCGTTTCCGTATCCCCGGGGTGTTCCCCCATGAAGCGGCTGATGATCTCCGGTCTCAGCCCGAAGCCCCTGTAGTTCAGGTACCGGTTCCTGAGGGTCCTGTTGTAGTAGATGTCCGGCATCAGAAGGCTGCCCGCCTCAGCAGAGAAGACCGCCTCCTTGACCTCCCTGAAATCCGTCTCCAGGGACCGAACCCTGTCCATGATGGTCTTGAGATCTGCGGAACCCGCAACGGAGGACTCCTCCACGGAGGGTTCATAGTCGATGGCGGCGGTCATTTCGATCCTCTTCCCCGCCTCTTCCGGGTCTCCCTTGGAGGGGTAGATCGTCCTGGTCCGGAGAATGACCGCTTCGGGTCCCATCTCCTTCTTGACCATGTGGAGCGCATCCTGCGTTGTGGCGGCGATGTATCTTTTGATGTTCATGGCTTCACCGATTCTCCGTTACCATTGTCATGCCTGCCTCAGCGTGATGTCCCCCACCGATTGAACGTCCAGTCCGGTCGGAATTTCGCTGTGGGAAAAGACGGCCGCGGAGACCTGGAACCTCTCGCAGAGTTTCTTCAGGTGCCTCCGTATGGTGGTGGAACAGACGATGACAGGCTGTTCCATCTTGACCGCCGCCCTCTGGATGCCCGATTGGACGGCATGGATGACCCCTTTCGCCTGCTGCGGCTCCAAGGCAAGGTAGGAGCCGTATTCGGTCGGGTTGATCCCCCTGGAGAGAACCTCCTCCACATCGGCCGCCACCGTAAGCACCTTCAGCGACCTGTTCGGTTCCACGAAGGGCCTGGTCAGCGACCGGGCCAGCCTCTGACGGACGTATTCGGTCAGGAGGTCCGTATCCTTGCTCATGGGTGAATAGTCTGCAAGGGTCTCCATGATGCTCAGGAGATCCCGGATAGAGACCTGCTCACGAACGAGATTCTGGAGCACCTTTTGAATCGCCCCCAGGCTCAGCAATCCGGGCGTGAGTTCCTCGACCACCTTCGGACTGGTCTTGGCGAGATTCTCCAGCAGCCGTTGCACCTCCTGTCGACCCAGGAATTCATGGCCGTTCTGGCGTGCCACCTCAGACAGATGGGTTGTGATGACGCTCGGCAGGTCCACCACCGTGTACCCGGCGAACTGGGCATCCGCCTTCTTGTCCGAAGAAATCCAGAGGCTCGGCAAACCGAAGGCAGGGTCCCGGGTGGAAATCCCGTCGACCTTGGCCTTCACATCCCCCGGGTCGATGGCCAGGAAATGATCCGCCATCACCTCGGCCTTGGCCACGATATTCCCCCTGATGGAGAAGGCGTATTCGTTGGGTTTGAGCTCCAGGTTGTCCCGGATATGGAGGGAGGGTATGACGATCCCCATCTCCAGGGCGAGTTGTTTCCGGAGGGCGCGGATCCGGTCGAGGAGGCTTCCCTGCTGCTTGTTGTCCACCAGGGGGATGAGTCCGTAGCCGATCTCCATTTCCAGCACATCCAGAGGAAGGAGTCTCTCCACCTGCTCGGGAGTAAGGTCCTTGACCTCTTCCTTCCCCTCCTCGGGCGCATCAGCTTCCTGAAGTTTTGCATGGGTTCTGCTCCTGGCCAGGGCATACACCGCGCCGCCAAGGAGCATGAAGGGGAGGGCAGGCATCCCCGGAAACAGGCCGAAGAGAAAAATGATGGCTGCGGCGATCTTGAGCGCCCTGGGCTGGACACCGAACTGTTGGGCCAGTTCGAAACCCATGTTGCCTTCCGAGGCCGCCCTGCTGACCAGGATACCCGCGGCCGTGGATATGATCAGCGCGGGGATCTGGGAGACCAGCCCGTCCCCGATGGTCAGAAGCGTGTAGTTCTGAAGTGCCGTCCCCATGTCCAGACGCATCTGGAGCACGCCGATCACAAAGCCGCCGATAATGTTGATGAGGGTGATCAGAATCCCGGCGATGGCGTCTCCCCGGACAAATTTGCTCGCCCCGTCCATGGCCCCGTAGAACTCGGCCTCCTTGGCGATCTCGGCCCTGCGCGTCCTCGCATCCTTTTCATCGATGAGGCCTGCATTGAGATCCGCATCGATGCTCATCTGCTTTCCCGGCATGGCATCCAGGGTGAAACGGGCCGCCACCTCCGCGATCCTGCCGGAACCCTTCGTGATGACCACGAAGTTGATGATCACCAGGATCACGAAGACTACCATTCCCACCGCGGGGTTGCCGCCCACCACGAAATCGCCGAAGCCCTTGATGATCTTTCCCGCAGCCAGGGGGCCGCCATGTCCGTTCAGAAGGATGAGGCGTGTGGAGGCGATATTCAGGGAGAGTCGATAGAGGGTGGTGACCAGCAGCAGGGAAGGAAACACGGAGAAGTCCAGCGGACGGGTGGCGTACAGGGTGAGGAGAAGGATCAGGATGCTCAGGGTGATATTGAGGGCCAGCAGGATATCCAGCACACCGGTGGGCAGGGGGATGATCATGACCATCAGGATCCCCACCACGCCCACGGAGACGCCCACATCCACGTTGGCGGCTGAAAAGGGTCCTTTCCATGGCAACCTGAAGGCATCCATTTCCTAAGCCTGCATCCTCCCTTCCTTGTTCTTCAACCTGTACACGTAGGCCAGAATTTCTGCGACGGCCTGATAGAAGCGGGCGGGTATTTCGTCGCCTAAATCAAGTTTATACAAGTTCTGTGCCAGGGGCCGGTTCTCCACTATGGGAACCCCCCTGTCCTTGGCCAACTCTTTGATCTTCAATGCGATTCGTTCCGCTCCCTTGGCCACCACCCTGGGTGCTGACATGCGCTCCGCCGCATAGCGCAGGGCCACGGCAAGGTGCTCCGGGTTCGTGATCACCACGTCGGCCTTGGGCACTTCCTCCATCATCCGCCTCCTGGCCATCTCCCTCTGAATCGAGCGGATCCGGGCCTTTACCAGAGGATCCCCCTCGGTCTGCTTGAACTCATCTTTCACTTCCTGCTTGGTCATTCTGAGCTTCTGCTCGAACTCCCACCTCTGGTAGACGTAATCGATAATGGCCAGGATGGCGATGACCCACACGCACCGGATCGTGACCTTCCACGCAGACGAACCCAGGCAGGACAGGATCGCCCACCGATCCTGGTAGATCAGCGGGAGGAGGTGGGGATACACCTCTTTCAGGGTGGAATAGGCCGCCCATCCGACGATCACGATCTTGGCCGTGGATTTGCCCAGCTCCATCAGGGTGCGCCTTGAAAATATCCTCTGGAGCCCCTGGATGGGGTTGATTTTTGACGCCTTGGGCGCCAGCGGTTCGACGCTCCAGACGACCCCGGTCTGAAGGTAGTTGGACAAGACGGCGACCACGAAAAGGACGATCATCAGGGGAAGCACGATGCGGAGGTAGTCCTGGATGAACAGAAGGGCCACCTCCGCGATGTCGTATCCGGGCTCCGAGAAACCGGGGACACGGGAGAAGGCCTTTTCGAACAGGGAAGCGAGCTCGGCCGAGAGCCCCCTTGCGGCGAAGAAGAGATAGAGGACCCCCCCGGAGAGCACCGCAATGGAGGCCAGTTCCCTGCTTTTGGCCACTTCCCCCTTCTTGCGGGCTTCTTCCCTTCTTCGCGGGGTTGCCGGTTCGGTCTTGTCCTGGAACTTGTCTTCAGCCATGATGCCTCTACATCAGGCGCAGCATTCGCAGCAAGAGCTGGCCCAGCCCCTTGGAGAGGTCTCCGATATACGGGGGCAGATTGCTGAGGGTGAGTCCGAAGAGGATCAGTCCGATGCTGATGTTCAGGGGGAACCCGATCATGAGGATGTTCATCTGGGGCACCGTCCTTGCCACGATTCCCAGACACAGGTTGCTCAGGAACAGGGCAATGAGGATCGG
>JAFGPH010000269.1 GCA_016926135.1 Deltaproteobacteria bacterium | reverse complement strand
CTCTCGGTGGCCAAAATCGAACTGAAGTCTTCGCCTAAAGGCGAGGGTTTTTCTCCCATTCCCCGAGAGGGACAATAAAAGGAAAGGGTCAAAGGGGCCAGGATCGACAAGATTGCCCGCCGGGTGTCTCATGTCAAGACATGAGCCCTTTATTTCTTTGACCTGGCGATCTTTCGGCCCTATACTTGATTTGATAATCCGTAGAGGTCCCCCATGGATACAGCAGTCAAAGAGCAACAGTACCCCTATATAGATTCGGACCCTGGGATTGCGCGCGGTTCGCCAGTCATTACGGGAACACGCATTACGGTCCGCGCCATCGCCGGATACTATCAAATGGGCATGAGCGTCGATGAAATCCTTGCCACCCTTCCTCACCTGAGACTTTCTCAGGTCCATTCTGCCCTCGCCTATTACTTTGACCACCAGGAACAGATCGATCTGGACATTGCCGAAACATCGGATCTGGAGGCATGGAAATCCAGAACCCTCCAACACCCCAAACAGATAGCCTCTTCACAATGAAGATCAGGCTATTCCTTGACGAGGACGTCCATTCTGATTTGGCCCCGGCATTGCGCCGGAGAGGATATGACGTTGTGCACGCCCAAGAACTGGATAGAAAGGGGCGATCTGATAGGGGGCAACTGCAATTCGCGGTTCGAGAAAGGCGATGCCTTTTCACTTTCAACGTGCGGGACTTCACCCTTCTCCACAATGAATGCGCCCTGCGTGGTCAAGAACACTTTGGGATAATTGTCTCGAAGCAACTTCCCTTGAGAGCGACTCTTTCCCGATTGCTTAATTTCATACGGCCAGCGTCCGCGGACACTGTCGTAAATTGCATTCATTTCCTGTAAACCCTGAGATGCTGGGAGACGAATGAATGCCTCTGCCCTTAGGCCTGGGCACTCCTTCCCAAAAATGCTTTTTTGCGGTGTGGGTCGGGCTGTGGCATCTACCTGTACTCAATGTACAGCTTTCACATGGGGTTTCTTTAGCCCTTAGAACACAATACAGGCGCAGGGAGGCGAAGTATGATCAATGACTTGAGGGGGTTCATCGAGGCGTGCGAAAAGAAGGGTGAACTGAAAAGGATAAAGGCGGAGGTCGACTGGGACCTGGAGCTTTCCCACGTCTGCAAATTGAACGAAGCAAGGGGAGGCGGCCAGGCCCTTCTCTTCGAGAAGATCAAGGGGTGCGCGGGAGTGTCGGTTCTGGGCTCGGCCCTGACAACCGAGAAGAGATTGGCCCTGTCCCTCGGTATGCCGGACAATTACCGCCTATGTCAGCAGGCAAGGGAATGGGTGAATCTGACCTCCAAGAAACACACACCGTGCGTCACCGTCGCGGACGGACCCGTGACGGAGAATGTGATCGAGGGGGATAAGGTTGATCTGTTCTCTCTCCCCGTACCGAAGTTTGCGCCCCTGGACGGCGGGCGTTATATAGGAACCGCGGTAACCGTCGTGACCCAGGACCCGGATGCCGGGTGGACGAACCTGGGGACGTACCGGATGCAACTCACCGACAAGAACCGCTGCGCCATGCAGATCCATCACGGCAAGCATGCGGACCTCATGCTGGATCGATACAGGGAACTCGGCAAACCCATGCCTGCCGCTGCAGTGATCGGCGAGGCGCCTATCCTCTTCATCCTTTCGAGCAGCACAGCGCCATGGGGCGTCAGTGAATATGATCTTGCAGGGGCCATCCGAGGGGCGCCCGTGGAAGTGCTCAAGAGTGACCTCACGGGTCTTCTGATTCCCTCGACCGCTGAAATTGTCCTGGAGGGTGAAATCAACCCGGATCGCAGCACCTATTCCCAGGAAGGCCCTTTCGGCGAATACACAGGCTATTATTCGGCCAAAGCCGGTAAGGAATACCTCGAACCTGTCTTTCAGGTCAAACGAATCCTCCACAGGAACAACCCGATATTCTGGATCACCACGACCGGTCAGCCCATCAACGATATTCATATGTTCGGAGCCCTTCAGATTTCAGCCTCCATCTGGTCCGATCTCCGGGATATGCGAATTCCGGGAATACAATCGGTCTACTCTCTTCCTGAAGGCTGCGGCCGATTGACCGTTGTGGTCTCCGTGAAGCAAAGGTACCCGGGTCATTCCACACAGGTCGGCCATGCGATTGCAGGATCGACCAGCGGTCACTACAGGTTGAAGAACATTATCATTGTCGACGATGACATCCCGGCAGACGATCTGCAGAAGGTATGGTGGGCCATAAGCACGCGGCTGGAGGCGAAAAGAGGCGTTCATGTTCTTCACGGAACCCGCGGGGGGCCCCTCGATCCGGCCGTGTATATTGAAGACAGGGAGGTTGGTTCAAAGCTTATCCTGGATGCCACCATTCCCTTCCACTGGGATAGAAAGCCCCTTCTGACCAAAATGGATGAGGCTACGCTCGAAAAGGTCAGGGCAAGATGGTCGGAGTACGGCTTCGAGAAGGGATCCTAGGACGGCCTGTACTACAGCCTGACGGACAGGAAAAGCGACCTTCCCGGCCGCCTGGAGATGATGATCCCACTGAGGGCTACGAGGGTGTCCTGCTTTTGATCTTGCCGTAAATCGCCAGAAGGAGAATTGCGACAACGACCGAGGCGATAAAGCCCGCCCCTTGCCCGGCCTTGTACCAACCGATGAACTGCCCTATCACCCCTGCCAGGAAGGATCCTGCGATACCCAGCAAGATGGTCATGATGAAACCCATGTTTTGCCTGCCCGGATAGATCAGTTTGGCGATGAGGCCGATGACAAAACCCAACACGATAGTCCAGATGACGCCCATGGCACACCTCTTTGGGTAACGATCAGATTTTTCGAAGCCCTCCACCCACCTCATAGTGCAGCGATGGCCTTTTCCCGAATACGATCCGACCCGCCTTGCGGACGGCAAAAAAGAAAAACAGAACGATGAGCGCGAGGGCGAGGATCGGCACGAGGAGGGCGAGCAGCACCATGAGGATGGCTCCGACCAGCTCCAGGCTGGAAACCAGGGGATTTCCCATCCCTGCCGTCAAAAAAGCCGATTTTGCGCGGAGCGCAACGGTCGCACCCTGCACCAGTCCCGCTATGCCGCCGCCGGCGATGAGGGCCAGGGTCCATTTCAAAAACGGCGCCAGTTCCGTCACCATCGAGGCCGTGGCAACCGTCCCTGCAATGACGGCTGCGGGGGTTGCCGCAACATCCAGGGCATGATCCACCCACGGGATGTAATAACCGAGGACTTCAACAATCGTGGCCGTGCCGAATGCCGCCGTTGCATAGGGACTCCCGATCCACTCAAAGCCGGCGGACAAATGAAGCTGTCCGCCCAGTGATGCCAGATTCATCGCGAGCAGGGGCACAAAAACCCTGAAACCGCATGCTGCGCTCAACCCGATGCCGACAGCTATTCCAATGAAGGTTTCCCAATCCATCTCAGATCCGTCCCCGGTGAAGGTAAAGAGTGGCCCCCTGAATCCCTGCGGTCCGCTTGTTTCTCCCTTACAACGGCGCTCAGCAGCCACCTCCTCGAGGCTCCCCTTTTGGGGTATCATACCCTCATCCCAGCTTCCGGGCCAGCAATTTCAGGGCGAAATCCTGCTTCAGGAAACGAAGACGGTCTGTTATCAACCGTCTCATAACAGTATCGTCATGCCGGTCCTGGAACGAGTCCGGGATGACGGATCCGGCAATCTTCCCCAGAACGGAGACTACCCCAGCACCTCCTCTCCCTTTGACAGGCGTGCCCGAGCGCCTGGACCGAGACCGAGGGCCCTCAGGCCTGGAGAAGGCATCCTCCTTGCATAATTGGGAAAAGCCTGCAATACTGGATGGGTCTGATTTCAGTTTCTGCAACCCTTGGACAAAAGGAGACCCCCCAATGAAGATCGAAAAGATCCTCTGGCCCACCGACTTCTCGGAAAACGCGGCCAAAGCCCTTGATTACGTCACCTCCCTCGCCCAGCAGTACCAGGCGGAAATCCACATTCTCTACGTGCTCAAGGACTATCCCGCCATCGGCGTTCATTACGGGGAATACGACCCCAAGGACTACGAACGGATGCGCGCGTGGGAGAAACAGACCGCCGAGAAAAGGCTGGACGAAGTGTGCCAGAAGTTCCTGAACGCCTGCCCGCTCTTCTTCCGGCACATCGGCGTCGGAGACCCGGCCGCGGAGATCCTCAAAACGATCAACGACGAAAAAGTGGATCTCGTGATCCTGGCCAGCCGGGGGAATGAAAGCCATTTCAATTTCGGAAGCGTGGCGGAGCGGGTCGTCAAGTTCGCCGCCGTACCGGTGCTGACCATTCCCGTCTGATCGCGATTCCCGCTCGCACATTCGTATGGCATGAAACCTGCCGTTCCCGCATCGAAGGGCCTGTTCCAGCATAACATGTCCCTTGCCATGAAAACCCCCTCAATGCGCCAGGGTGCTGACAGGCGTGCCGGGTTCGGCAATCCTGATTTCCAGGTCCCAGTCGGACTTCTTCACCGCTCCGACGAGGATTTTGCACAAGGAGTGGAGCCAGACGGAGTCGAGCACGATCTCAACCCCCTGCCCCTGCTCCGGATGCATGCAAAGCACCCGGGTGTTCCCCGGCCCTGCTTTCACCTGGATTCTGGAAACCAGCACCGGTTTGTCGCCCAGGGGTCGGCGGACTTCAGAGCCTTCCTTGTAGGGCGTGGCAAAATCCATTTTCGTCAGGGCTTCTTCGTGCTGAAAAGACAGCATGGCCTCCTTGGCCCGCGGATCCGCGGCCGGTCCGGCCTGCGTTTCGCCCAGCATCTGACGGAGCACCTGCCAGAGCAGCTTGACATAACGCCGTGTGAGCCAGAACCTCAGCTCATTCTGATCCGTGGTGCGCACGCGGAACAGCAGACGATCCTCAAGGGGCACGAAGGCTAACTGCATCTGGTGGATTTTCTGTGTCATGTGTTTTTTTTATCAAAAACGGGGTGAGAATGGAAGATCCTTCCATCTGCCTGATTACACCCTTGACCATCAGAGGCCGATTCCCCTATACTCCGCCCATCCGCAGCAAATTCCGTCAAGATCGCGCCATGTTCCATGAATCTTTGTAAAAGACCATGCAAGGTCTCGGGGTGTCTGTTTCCCTGCGCGACATGGAGGCGACCGGATCTTTTTTGCAGCCGACTACCCCTCGATGAGTTCCGGGCAGGCGGTGGAACTGATCGAAAGAAAGCCCATGAGCGGGATGGACAAAGAGAAAATCGATCACCTGGACGCCGAGCGCCGGTTGAAACTGTAACGGCCATGCACGAAGAGCGGGGCCGGATCCGAACATGGGAGCGAGATTGTTTAAAGAAGGATCGAGTTTCGGACTGCAGTTCCTGGTCTTCTTCCTGGTGTGCGCCGCCTTCAGCACCATTTACATCACCCAGCCCGTGCTTCCCGTTCTTCGTGCGGAATTCGCTGCCGATGAAACCCGTACCTCTTTCACGATCTCCGCAGTCATTCTTGGGATCGCCCTGGCCAACCTGCCTTTCGGCATGCTGGCCGACCGCCATCCCATAAGGCCCATCATTCTGATCGGAGGGTCCGTAGTCGCGGCCTGCGGTTTGCTTTGTGCCGCAATCCCCAGCCTCGAGGCCCTGATCGGGGTTCGATTCATTCAAGGGCTTTTCATCCCATCCCTCACAACCTGCCTGGTCGCATACCTTGCCAGAAGCCTCCCGCCCGAACGCCTCAATGTGGTGATGGGGTCCTATATTTCAGCGACCGTGGCCGGAGGTCTCGGCGGCAGACTCCTGGGGGGCTGGATTCATCCTCCGCTGCACTGGCGCTTCGCCTTTGTAAGCGCATCGGTTTTGCTGCTCGGGGCAACCGCAGCCGCCGTCCGCTGGCTGCCGCGGGAGGAGGACCATGCCGCAGCGGAATGCGGAGCGATG
>JAFGPH010000268.1 GCA_016926135.1 Deltaproteobacteria bacterium | reverse complement strand
CACTCTTTTGAGTGGGCCGACGTGAAGCAAGCTCTCAAGGCGCTCCAGGAGGTAATCATCCAGGAGAATGGCACGGTGCAGCTTCTCCGGAGTGACATGTGTGATTTGAGACGGTTGGCCGGCAGCGCAAAAACGGCATGCCAATTTGACGCACTTTTCAGATTATGTTACTCTGTTTGCCATGGAATCCATCCCTGAAAGACGACAAGAGCATGTTTCGCGTGTTTCAACAGGCCGAAGCCTATGCCCTCACGGACTACAACCTGATGATCACCGGTGAGACCGGCGTGGGCAAGGAGGTGCTCGCCAGGATCATCCACAAGGTTAGTCTATAGAGGTGGTTTCAGGGGCGATGATCAGGAACAGGGACCTGCTGGAGGATTTTGAAAAGGCGGAGATGCGAAAGGCCCGGCCGGACTACTTCAGGAACCTCGAGATCTTCGAAGCCCTGTACCGGGAGGCCAGAGGCCTGGGTGTGTTTCCCCCGAAGGACCCTCTCGAAGGGATGGAGGCGGACCTGCGTCTGGCCGAGGCACTCAATGTTCGAACTCCTGCTCGAAAAAATCGCTCTCGCCCTGGATGAAGCGAAGATCCCCTATATGGTCATCGGAGGCCAGGCCGTGCTGCTGCACGGGGAACCCAGACTGACCAGGGATATCGACATCACCCTGGGTATCGGAGCCGAGAAACTGGATCTTCTTCTTCCCGCAGTCAGGGTGAGCGGCCTCAAGACCTTGGTGGACCCACCGACTTTTACCGCAAAGACCCATGTCCTGCCCTGTGAGGATCCGGTTACGGGTATCCGCGTCGATTTCATATTTTCCTTCCTGCCTTACGAATCCCAGGCCATCGGGCGCGCCCGAACGGTGCCTATGGGAAATGCCCTGGTCAGGTTCGCCACCCCCGAAGACCTGATCATTCACAAGATAGTCGCTGGTCGCCCCAGGGACATGGAAGATGCCAAGGGCGTGCTTCTCAAGAATCCCGAGATCGACACGAAGTGCATCCGGCGCTGGCTGAAAGAGTTCTCTTCGGCTACTGGCCGGCCCCTCCTCCGCAGGTTCCATGCCCTGCTCAGGGAAATCGAGAGGTGAACCGCCGGTCAGGATTGCCTATCCCGTAACGACAAGATTGCCGGGAAGTCTTTGTCCTGTTATGAGGGCTATCGAGAATTGCGTCCCGATTTGTCGGGCCGATTTCTCGGAGCGGCCTATCGCAGCTAAGCGGATATCCCGCTTGGTGTCTGACGGGACTGTCTTTTCCCCATCTCAGGTGTATTCCTTCAAGGCCATCTCGGCGAGTTTGAACTTCTGCACCTTGCCCGAACGGGTCATGGGATAGCCCTCAACGATCTTCACGTGCCCGGGGGCCTTTTCCTTCCCCATTTTCCGCTTGAGATAGCGCAACAGGGTCTCTTCACCCAGCTCCGAACCGGGTTTCAGCTTGACCCAGGCAGCCACTTCCTGTCCCTGCTTCGGGTGGAGAAAACCGAACACCTGCACCTCCGAGATTTCCGGTAACCCGTAGATCACCTCCTCCACCTCCGCAGGGTGGATCTCCATGCCTCCCCTCACGATCACGTCCTTGAGGCGGCCCGTGATCCTCACGTAGCCCTTTTTGTCCATCACGCCCAGGTCACCGGTGTGGAACCACCCCCCGCGGTCGATGGCCGCTGCCGTTGCGGCCGGCATCTTGTGGTAGGCCTTCATCAGAAGGCCATGGACGCAGAGCTCCCCCTGGGCGTGGAAGGGGAGATCCTCGCCCGTTTCCGGGCTAACGATCTTGACCTCGTTACACTCCAGTGGGGTGCCGATCGTGGAGGTCCTCAGCTCCAGAGGATCGTCCGGGTGGGTCATGGTAATCCAGGAAGAAGCTTCAGTGATGCCATAGGCCACTGTGACGCCGGTAACACCCACATCCTGAACCAACCTCTTCATCAGTTCCATGGGGCAGGGCGCCCCACCCAGGGTCCCTTTCGTCACGGTTTGCCATCGCTTCCTCTGGAATCGCGGATGATCCAGAAGGGCTATGATCATACTGGGTGAACCGTAGACGGCCGTGCATTTCTCCTTGAACACGGCACGCAGGATCTTTTCCGCATCAAAGGTCGGGCAGGGCATGATGAGGGCCGCTCCCCTGAGGAGGCCTGCAAGGGCGATGCACGTGTTTCCGAACATGTGGAAAAGGGGGAAGAAGAGACAGAGCCTGTCACGGGGAGTGAGCCCCTGTCTTCTGGTGGAAGCCAGGGACTTGTTGATGAGACCGAGATGGTCCAGCACTACACCCTTGGGGACCCCCGTTGTGCCGGAGGTGTACATGATGGCCACCGGGTCTTCCGGGTGCATCGCAGCCTCTCTTTCCCTCAGGACGTCGCTGTCCGGTTCCTCTCCCATGGCCGCCAACTCCGACCACAGAATGGCGTCGGGGTGTGACTCGGTGCCGATCAGGACGATGTGTTCCAGTGACGGAAGTCGATCCCTCACGGCCATGATCCCATCCAGGGATTCCTCGCCCTCCATCCCCCTGGTCATGATGACGGCCTTCGCATCCGACTGATCCAGGATATAGTGAAGGTCTTCCTGTCCGGCCCCCGGATCTATCGGAACAAGGACGGCCCCTGTCCGGGCCAGGGCCAATTGGGCAATGATCCATTCGGGAACATTGGGAGCCCAGAGGGAGACCTTGTCTCCCTCCCGGATGCCCAGGCGGATCAGGCCCTTGGCCGTTCTCTCCACCTCCCAGGAAAGAAGCCCGTAGTTGTAATGCAGCCCCGCTTCGGTATGGATGAGGGCGTCATTGTTCGGGTATTTCGCGGCGATCTCCCCTACCACCTGTCCGATGGTCCTGCGGATGATTTCCATGGGGACTCCTTTTCCTCTGTAAAACGCGGCAGAAATGAGATAGATGTATTGTATGACAAAACCCGTTTCAAGGCAACACAAGGGCATTGTCCCTTTCGAGAATCCCGCCGGACGTGTATCCCCATGAGTCTCGTCAGCGTTCTGGGCCTCTCCCTCTCCTTTTTGGGAAAAGAGCTCTTTCACGACATCAACTTCCAGGTGGAGCCGGGGCAGCGGCTTGGCCTCATAGGGCCCAACGGGTCCGGCAAGACGACCCTCCTGCGGCTCCTCGCGGGAGAGGTCTCCCCGGACAGCGGGGAGGTCCGGATCACCAAAGGAACGCGCATCGGCTACCTCCCCCAGGATGTTCACGAGACCCTGAGCGGGGACATCCTCGCCTCCGTGCTGGACTCCATTCCGGCCCGGAGGCGTCTGGGCCGGGTGATCCCGGAGCTGGAACAGGCCATCGAGGACGAGGGAGATGAGAAAAGGAAGGCCGAGAAGGCGGTGAAACTGGCTGAACTGCATGAACGGCTGGCCCATGTGGAAACGGAATTCCCTCCCCACAGGGCCGAGAAAATCCTGGAGGGTCTTGGGTTCAGGGAAAGGGATTTCCACAGGCCCGTGGCATCCCTGAGCGGGGGATGGAAGATGAGGGCAGCCCTGGCGAGTCTGCTCTATCAGGAACCGGACCTGCTCCTCCTGGATGAGCCCACCAACCACCTGGACTTCCCCTCGGTGCGCTGGCTGGAGGAGTTCCTGCGCGGCTACAGGGCGGCCATGATCCTCATCTGTCATGACAGGGACTTCCTCAATACTCAGGTAGGGCGGACCATGAGCCTGGAGCCCGAAGGCATGAGAATCTACAACGGGAACGTGGACTTTTACGTGAAGGCCAGGGAAGAGGAGAACCGCGTCCTGGAGGCCAAGGCCAGAAACCGGGAACAGAAGGTGAAGGAGGCCATGCGATTCGTGGAACGGTTTCGGTCCAAGGCCTCCAAGGCAAGGCAGGCCCAGAGCAAGATCAAGCTCATGGACAAGCTCGCCCTGATCGAAACCCACAAAATAGAGAAGACCATCCAGTTTTCCTTTCCCGAGGTGAGCCGCAGCGGCAGGGATGTGCTCACCTTGCAGGGAATCTCCAAGGCCTTCGGCAGCAACCTTCTTTACAGGGACATCCATCTGAGGGTGATGAGGGGGGAGAAGATCGCCATCATCGGGCCGAACGGCGCAGGGAAGACAACCCTGCTGCGGATGGTGGCAACCGAACTGGCGCCCGATGAAGGGGAGGCCCTGCTTGGGCACGGGGTGACCATGAGCTATTATGCCCAGCACCACTCCGAGATGCTGGATCCCAGGAAGACCATCATCGAAGAAGTTTATCAGGCGGTCCCCCATGAGAGCATCGGCTTTGTCCGCGGCGTATGCGGCGCCTTCCTTTTTTCGGGAACCGATGTGGACAAGGCCGTGGGCATTCTCTCCGGAGGGGAGAGGGCACGGGTCTCGCTGGCAAAGATCCTGGTCAGGCCCGGAAATTTCATCATTATGGACGAACCCACCAATCATCTGGACATCCTCTCCTCGGAGCGGCTCATCGACGCCCTGGCCGATTACGGCGGAACCCTGTTGTTCGTCTCCCACAACCTCTCCTTTGTAAGGAGGCTGGCCACCAAGATCTGGGACATCCGGGATTGGGCTATCCTGGAGTACCCCGGCACTCTTCGTGAATACGAGGACCACCTCGCCCTCAGGGCGGAGGAAGCCCGATCAGGAGAACCGAAGAGGGCCGGAAAGGTTGAGAAGGAGGATCAGAATTCCGCGCCCCAGAACGTGGACCCCAGAAAGGTGAAGAGAAAGGAAAAGGCGGAGAGGCGCTCCCTGATCGCCGCAACCCTGAAACCGATCCAGGAGAAACTCCAACACCTGGAGGAAAGAATCCACCAGATAGAGGAGAGGATGAAGGAACTGGAAAGACTCCTCTCGGATCCGGGAACCTTCAAGGACAAGCAAAAGGGGCTCCCCCTGCTGAATGAGTACACCCAACTCAAGAACAAGCTGGAAGAGCTGATGGGAAGATGGGAATACCACCAGGGGGAACTGGAAGAGGCCAACAGCCGACTTCATTAGCAAGATGGGCATCGTGGAGGAAGAAACGGACGAGGCCATGTACTGGATGGAACTGATCGTGGAATCCGGAATGATGGAGGATAGCAGGATTTCGGACCTGTACAGCGAGGCCAATGAAATCATCTCCATGCTCGTATCATCGATAAAGACCGCAAGGAGCAAAAAGAAGTGATTCTTGTCCTTCTCAGTTCCGAGTTCCGCGTTCCACACTCGCTTCACCCAATCTCGAGAAGGTGCTCCTGATGGAGCTCACGCACTTTATTCGCACCATCCAGAATGACCCGGAATTCGGTCCTGCTGCGGTCTTTCACAGATACCTCCCCCCTCTGGAGCCCGCCTATGGGGTGGATCCTCTCCTGCCCGCTGAGGTGTCTCAGCTCTTTCCCTCCCTCGGCATCCAACGTCTCTTCACCCATCAGGTGGCCGCCCTCAGGCACATCCGGGAGGGGGCCCATGTGCTGGTCTCCACACCCACGGCGAGCGGTAAGAGCCTGATCTACAACCTCGCCGTCCTGGAAGAACTTCGCAGGAACCCGAATGCAAAGGCCCTCTATGTCTTTCCCCTGAAGGCCCTGGAGCAGGATCAATGGAAGAGCCTTTCCGCCCTGCTCAAGAGGTTCCAGGGAGGGAAGCTCTCCGCCAGGATCTACGACGGCGATACATCGTCCTACAGGCGAAGGCAGATCCGGACCCAAATCCCCGATATCCTCGTGACCAACCCCGACATGCTCCATGCGGCGATCCTGGCCCATCACCAGGGATGGGAAAAATTCTTCGAAAACCTCTCCCTGGTTGTTCTGGATGAGGTTCACACCTACCGGGGGATCTTTGGTTCCCACATGAACCAGGTGATCAGAAGGCTCAAAAGGCTCTGTGCCGCTTATGGCGCAAATCCCCATTTCATCCTGCTTTCCGCCACGGTCAGCAACCCGGGGGCGTTCGGGGAGAGCCTGATCGAAGAAAAGGTGAAGGTGGTGGACGGAAGCGGCGCGCCCAGGGCGGGACAGCATTTCCTCTTCCTGAATCCCCTGGCCGGCCCCAATTTTTCCGCTGCCAAGCTCTTTATCCGCTGCATCCAGGCAGGGTTCAGGACCATCGCCTTCACCCAGGCCCGCAAGATCACCGAACTCATTCACCTCTGGGTCTCCCAGCTCGCCCCCCGCCTGCGGGAGAAGGTGAGTTCCTATCGCGCAGGGTTCCTGCCCGAAGAGAGGCGGGAGATCGAGGGGAGGCTTGCCCGGGGCGACCTCCTCGGGGTGGTCTCCACCAGCGCCCTTGAAATGGGAATCGACATCGGCTACCTGGACGTCTGCCTACTGGTAGGTTACCCGGGCACCATCATCAATACCTGGCAGAGGGGGGGCAGGGTGGGCCGCTCGGGAAGGGAATCCCTGATCATTCTGGTGGCCAAACCCGACGCCCTGGATCAGTACTTTATGAGGCACCCGGAGGAACTCTTCGAGAGGCCCTATGAGGCGGCCCTGCTGGACCCCAATAACCCCTACGTGGTAAAAGACCACCTTCCCTGCGCCGCCGCCGAGAAGCCGATTACCATCGAGGATGCCCGGTTCTGGCCCGGGGATCTGAAGGGCCACCTCGATCACCTGGAGAGGGAGGGCAGGCTCACCCGGACGGCTGAGGGCGAGCCCACCTGGTTCTGTCCTCGGAAGAATCCCCACCAGAATGTCAACATCCGGTCCGTAGGAGAGACCTACACCATCTTTGATGAAAAGACCGGAGAGGCCATCGGCACCGTGGACGGGGTGCGGGCCTTCAAGGAGTGCCATCCCGGCGCGATCTACCTCCACCGGGCCAGACAGTTCCTGGTCCGGGAGCTCCACGTGGAGAAACGGGACATCATCGCCGGAAACACGGACCTGAAGTATTTCACCAGGGTCCGCACCGAAAAGGAGACGGAGATCCTCCAGATCCTGCGCAGCAGGCCCAAGGCGCAGTTTCTCGTCCGGGAAGGCAGGCTCAAGGTGACCGAACGGGTGACCGGGTATGAGAAAAGGGCACTGCCCGGGCAGGAGTTGCTCGGCGTCCACCCCCTGGAGATGCCCCCGCAGGTGTTCGAGACCACGGGCTTCTGGGTGGAAATGGAGGACCCCGCGCACCGGCTCGTGGAACAGAAGGGGCTTCACTTCATGGGCGGCATCCACGCCATCGAGCATGCAGCCATCGGGATCTTCCCCCTCTTCGCCCTGTGCGACAGAAACGACATCGGAGGGATCTCATACCCCCATCACCCTGAGTTGGGAAAGAGTGCCGTCTTCGTCTACGACGGATACCCGGGCGGCGTAGGTCTTGCCCAGCACGGCTTTGAGGTGGTCCAGGAACTCCTGGAGAGGACCCTGGACCTCCTCCAGCACTGCGGTTGCGAAGAGGGCTGTCCCTCCTGTATCCATTCCCCCAAATGCGGGTCCGGCAACAAGCCTCTGGACAAGCGGGCAGCTATCCTGATCCTGGAGTTCCTGCTGGGCCGTATCCCGCTCAGCCTTCTCTCCGAGGGGCCCGACGAACCGGAGCCGGCGCCGATCCTGGAGGTCGGCGACAAGGAAGAGGAGACCCCCACCCGGCCCGGGATCATCTACCTGGACCTGGAGACACAACGATCCGCCCAAGAGGTAGGCGGCTGGCAGAACGCCCGTCTCATGAGAATCTCCGTGGCGGTTCTCTATGACAGCCTGGTAGACCGATTTCTGTCCTTCACCGAAGAAGGGATCGAGGAACTGATCTCCCTTTTGGAGAAGGCCGATCTTGTGGTAGGCTTCAATATCAAACGATTCGACTATGCCGTGCTGGGGGCTTACACGGGAAAGGATCTCCGCACCCTCAACACCTTTGACATCCTGGAGGACGTTTACCGCCGTCTCGGTTTCCGGCTGGGGCTGGGTCACCTGGCCGCGGAGACGCTGGACCAGCACAAGTCCGGGGACGGCATCCAGGCCCTGGAGTGGTTCAGGCAGGGGGAGACGGAGAAGCTCGCGGAGTATTGCCGTCAGGATGTGGCGATCACGAGGGATCTTTTCCTGCACGGTCTCCGGAACGGCCATCTCGTATACAGGACAAAACAGGAAGGTCAGAGGGTGAGACTCCTGGTGGACTGGAATCTGGAGGAACTGGTAGGGAGGGAGAAAGTAGGCAGTAGGCAGTAAGCAGTAGGCAGCAGGCAAGGGGAGAAACGTGAACGACTGGTGCAATGGAGTAATGGAGTAATCAAGAGCTGGAGTGTTGGAGTACCGGAGTATTGGGTTTGACTCCTCTTTCTTCGTTCCATCACTCCAACACTCCAGTACTCCATTCTTTGGTGATACCATGAAGGCCTTTGAGTGCAAGCAATGCGGGTCCTGCTGTTACGGCGAGGGCGGAATCACGGTCTCGGCGGTTGAGGCGGAGAGGATCGCCTCCTTCCTGGGTATCACCTCCGGGGCCTTTCTCTCCTCCTATTGTTATACCAGAAACGGGCGGGTGTACATTACGACCGGAGGGGACGGTTATTGCGTCTTCTACAATCGGGAGAGGCAGTGTCTGATCCACCCCGTGAAGCCTCGATCCTGCACGCTCTGGCCCTTCTATCCTGCGCTTCTGAAGGACCCGGAGGTCTGGGAACTGGCCAAGCAGGCGTGCCCGGGTATCAACCCCGAGTGTTCCCATGAAGACTTCCTCAGGGAGTCCGGCGAATGAGCCTCGTCGCGGAATTCATCGATCTGCTCTACCCCCGGAGATGTCTGGTCTGCAGTGCCTTTACCCACACCGGGTTCCTCTGCCGATCGTGCCTGGAGGGGTTCACCAGGATCACCTCACCCCATTGCCCGATCTGCGGCAGGCCCTTCCGCTCCGGGGTCGAGGAAGACCACGTCTGCGAGGAATGCCTGAGAAAGAGGCCGTTCTTCTCGAAAACCGCCGCCCCTTACGTCTATGAGGGAGAGATGATGAGGGCCATCCACGAATTCAAGTACGAAGGGAAAGCGCACATGGCCCGCGCCCTGGGGCCTCTTCTTGCCGCCTTCGCAGAACCATGGCTTAAAGGCAGAAGCGACCTGGTCCTGATTCCCGTCCCCCTCCACCCCAGAAGACTCCGGGAAAGGGGATTCAACCAGAGTCTCCAGCTCGCGCGCCAGGTAGCTGCCCGGCTGGAGTGCACAGTGGATTTCCTGTCCCTGAGGCGAGTCAGGGATACGAAACCCCAGACAGGGCTCAAAAGCGAGGAGAGACGCAGGAATGTGAGGAGAGCGTTCGAGGTACCGGACCGCAGGCCGGTGAAGGGAAAGAGAGCGGTCCTTGTGGACGACGTGGCCACCACGGGAAGCACCCTCAACGAGTGCGCCCGCGTGCTCAGGAGGGCGGGTTGCAGGGAGGTCTGCGGGCTCGTGCTGGCCAGGACGGCCATGGGCTAAGGGCCTGTCACAGAATAAGTTGAACAAGTCGGTGTGCCAAGCATTCGCCCTGAGTTATCGAAGGGGGAACGCCTCCGTTTATGCTTCGATACCCCAGCATGAACGGAACGTCGGGATAAGTTGCACAACTTATTCTGTGACAGGCGCTAAAGAGATGATCGGGAGGTTGGAAGTGAAAGACTATCGCCTGAAGATCAAAAAGGACCTGGCAGCGGCCAGGGAAGAGATTGACCGGCTCAAGACCCAGGGGAAGCGCGTTGTCTTCACCAACGGTTGCTTCGATATCCTCCACCCCGGCCACGCGCGGTACCTGTGGGAGGCGAGGCGACTGGGCGACTACCTGATCGTGGCGGTCAACAGCGACCGCTCGGTCCGGGCCATCAAAGGGCCTGGAAGACCGGTGCTCGACCAGCAGGCGAGGAGCGAATTGGTCGCCGCCCTGGGGGCCGTGGACGAGGTGCTCATCTTTGACGAAGACGATCCCCTGGGGGTGATCCAACACCTCATTCCTGACGTGCTCGTGAAGGGCGGGGACTGGCCGGAGGAGGGAATCATCGGGGCCGACGTGGTCAAACAGGCCGGAGGGGAGGTTCACCGCATCCCCTTTGTCACCGGACATTCCACCTCCTCAATCATCGAGAGAATACGAAGGCACTGAGGGCAATGTTGACGGCTTCGTAAACGATCATGACCGGCGTGCTGGTCACCCCGACGCATGAAAATCCCCCTCGATCCCCCTTTTTCAAAGGGGGAGGCTGAGGAAAAAACGGCGCGAGGAGGCTTGCCCCCTTTGGCAAAGGGGGCAAGGGGGGATTTTGGTGCGCCGCAAGCCATAGAGCAAACCCTGAGTGAACGGCATTGGGGGTTTCGATGTCGAGAAAACAATGGGTTCCCTGTTTCTTGATGGTGCCCTTGCTCGCTCTGCTTTCCGGCTGCATCTATATGAGACTTCTGGAGATCAAGCGTCAACTGGCCGACTTTGAAAGGCACTGCGCGCTGGAATACCAGGACGCCCTTGTCGTGGTATTTCGGGAACCGGTTCTCCTGAAGCAGGACATTCTGCACCTGGCCAAACACGGCCCCACCATGGCAGAGGAAGGTCGACGCCGCAACATCTGGCAGTATCACTTCGTCAAGCAATATCCCCCCCGGCAGGAGGGAGAGAAAGGGATATTCGATGTGCCCGTGCGACTCTTTTTTGACGACCACCGGATGAACATGGGATCACTCCCTGCACGTTTCTTTGAACTCCTGCCGAGGGACTTCATCATAGAGGGGATCAGGGCGATCGGACGTTCTCATGTGAACCCTGTGACGCGTTACGGCGAAGGCCGGTTCGACGGGAAGCATGAGAGACCGGCAATCCCGATTCCCCAGAAGCAGGATTTCCTGAGGCTGCTGGGAAGGCCCTATTCCATTGAGAATGCCGACAAGGATTCCACCCTGAACTTTCTTTATTCACTTCAGCGGGGGGCTGCCGACCCCTCGCCTCCATCCGCGGCATGGGCCCGGCTCACCTTTGCGAAAGGGGGAGAGGAACTCTCGAAGATCGAGGCCAGATTCGCGGGGATGAGACTTGTTCTTTCTCTGGATAAGCCGGGGCTCCACGCCAGCCTCATTCACGACCGTATGTGGCGGCAAGCAGCTCCGGCTCATCGCGGAAATTTGTAGAGGTCGTCATTATGACAAAATGTCAAATCGACATGACGAGTTGTTCGGCTAGCCATTCCTATAAGGCATACACCGTGCGGAGACAATGAGGCCCACCCATCGGGTCCATTCTGGCCTTCGCACAAGAATTGGAGTATAAGGATAGGAAAACTCAGACTTGGAAAGGCTGCCTTCTATGAGGGATATCGATTCAGTGAGAAGCCGCTTCCCGTCCCTTGAACAGGTGATGGACGGACGGCCTGTCGTCTTCTTTGACAACCCGGGCGGCACCCAGGTGCCGCAGACGGTGATCGATGCCGTGGATGGCTACCTCCTCAGAGACAACGCCAATCTCGGTGGGGCCTATGCCACGAGCGAGCGAAGCGACGCCATGGTGGACGAGGCCCGAAGGGCCATGGCGGACATGCTGGGCGCGCCCTCGCCGAACGAGATCGTTTTCGGCCTCAATATGACGACCCTGGCCTTCACGATCAGCCGCTCCCTGTCCGGATGGGTGAACCCGGGCGATGAAATCATCGTGACCCGGCTGGACCACGATGCCAACATCTCTCCCTGGTTGTTGCTCGCCCGGGAAAGGGGCGCAAGGGTGCGATGGTTGGACATCGAACCCGAAGACTGCACCCTGAGGCTTTCCGACTTTGAAAACCGGCTCTCGGATCGCACCAAGGTGGTGGCCTGCGGATACGCCTCCAATTCCGTGGGCACGGTCAATGACGTAAAGGCCATTGCAACCATGTCCCATTCCGTTGGGGCCCTCGTCTTCGTGGACGCGGTGCATTATGCGCCCCACGGTCCCATCGACGTTCAGGCCCTGGACTGCGACTTTCTCTTCTGCTCCGCCTACAAGTTCTTCGGCCCTCACGTGGGTATGCTCTGGGGGAAGACCCACCTTCTCCAGCGCCTGCCCGCGTGCAAGGTGCGACCGGCCCCGGACCAGCCCCCTCGCAAATTCGAGACAGGTACGCAGAACCATGAGGCCATTGCAGGAACCCTGGCGGCGGTGGAGTACCTGGCGAGCCTGGGAGACGCGCAGGGCAGCATGGACAGGCGGGGCAAGGTCCTAGAAGGGATGAGATTGATTCAGGAATACGAAAGAGGCCTTTGCGATCACCTCCTGCGCGGGCTGATCGAGGTAAAGGGCTTGACCGTTTACGGGATCGCGGATCCGGATCGCATGGATCAGCGGGTTCCCACCGTCTCCTTTCGGCTGGACGGCTTCACCCCCTTCCAGCTGGCTGCCCATCTGGGAGACCGCGGCATCTTTGTGTGGCACGGGAACTACTATGCCCCGGCGCTCACACAACGACTTGGCCTGGAAGACCTCGGAGGTATGGTGCGGGTGGGGCTGGTTCATTACAACACGACGGAAGAAGTGGATCGACTGCTGGAGGAACTCCACCGGCTTACCGGTTCCTGAAAAATGGAGAAGATTCCATGTCGGCCTCCATCGCCTTTGTGGCCATTCTCCTGGCCCTTGTGCTCTATGCGATCGCCGTTTACAATGCACTCATCAGGGGGAAAAACGAGGTCAGGAACGCATGGAGACAGATTGACGTTCAGCTCAATCGACGACACGATCTCATCCCCAACCTGGTCGAAACCGTGAAACGCTACGCAGCACACGAGCGGGAGACCCTGGATGCAGTGGTCAGGGCCAGACAGCAGGCCGTCTCATCCCAAGGGAGCGTGGAGCAGAGGGTCGAGGCGGAGAACGCCCTCACCCGGTCGCTGCGCTCCCTTTTTGCAGTGGTTGAGGCGTTCTCCCCCACAAATGCACTCCCTTTCCACCCCAATGGGGAGAGAGGGCAAGGGTGAGAAAGGTCCGTTACCACGATAAAGGAGGCTTTTGCAATGGTGGTCATTTACAACCTCGGATGGGCTGTGGTGTTTGCTGTGGTGGGCGGCCTGGTCGGCATGGTCCTTGTGCTGCTCGCCTCCTTGATCGTACCAAAGGTGATGGAGAGGCTCACACCCAGGATTGACGAACAGAAGGAAATGCTGAGGGGCAACACGGCCGTTGCCGAGTATTTCGGACGGGTT
>JAFGPH010000267.1 GCA_016926135.1 Deltaproteobacteria bacterium | reverse complement strand
TTCCTGGCTTGATATAGCCACTGCAGGTACCGATGCCGGTCCTTCGAGAACTTGAGAAGGAATTCTCGTTTATGGCATCGATGGCTGACATGCCAGATATAGCCGGGGAGGTAATGCCGCGCTTTGCTCTTGCCATAGGCTCCCTGCAATAAAGCGCCTTTTCGGCCCTCAAAAACGCATTATTGGCACAGTTCAGAGGATCCGCGACCACTCATCCCGATCTCCCACGCTTGCCGTGGCCCGACTCCATCGCCGCGGCTTGCAGCCGGGCCGCTCCGGAAACAAAGCGCCATCAGGGGGCCGCGGGTCCCTGATGTTCTACCGGTCCGATGATGGTGAGCCCGGGAAAATAGGTCCTGTATCGGCCCGCATCGCGGGTTATGAGCGCCATACCGGCCACCGCGGCATGAGCGCCGATATAGAAATCAGGAAGAGGGGATCGTTTCTTGCCGCTCCGTCTTCGGTATGCCTGAAAGCACTTCCCGGCAAGAAAGGCGGCCTGCCAGGGGAGAGGGTGACGGCGGAAGTAGTCCTGGGGCAGGACCTCATCCACTTCTTCGATTCGTTCAAAGGCGATGGACACCTCGGCATAGATGATGGGGTTGATGACCAGGATGCTCCCTTCCGCATATCGGCTCAGGGTTTCCGAAGACCATGGAAACCACTGACGGTCCTCGGTGACGATATCCAGGATGACGTTGCTGTCCACCAACACAGCCACGCCTTATCCTCGGGTAAGGGCCATGATTTCATCCGTGCTCATCTTCACCGAAGCTTTCCCCCGCATCCGGGCGATCATCTCCCTGCCTCGCTTGTTCTTTTCCATGGCCTTTCGCAGGACGACCTTTTTTCCCTCTATCAGGAACTCGACTTCCGTGTTGGGCAGGAGGCCCATTCTCTCCCTGATGCGCAAGGGGATGGTTACCTGTCCTTTTGACGTTATCCGCATGGGGTCTTCCTCCGGATTCTTACTTCATGAAATCTTACCATTCAGGGCAAGGGAAAGTCAAGGCTTCCCCCTTTACGCAGCCATAGAAAGACTCGCGGCCAGAGATGGTGTTTCCCTCTCATTGAAGGCACGCGACCTGATGAAGGAGGCCTTGGAGATTGAGGAGGATATCGCCCTCTCATCCCTAGCAGAAGCAAGGGATCGGACCTTTTCCAGCTCCAAGGCGCTCAGATCACGGCGCTGGCATTCACCTCTGGACGCCATCCCTACACGTAAGATTTACTGCCTTGGTTTGGCGGATGCGGCTACAGCCACGATGGCATCGAGTTTTTCGACGACTTCGGGATCCAGGTTATCCCTGGTGACGAAATGGGCGAGTTCGTGGAAATTCTTCTTGTCCATCACGTTGTAGAGTCTGAGCTTGTTGAAAAAGGCACGGAACAGGGGAATGAGGAAATCTTCGCTGACCCTGGTATCAGCACTCCAAGGCGAGCCCTTGCCGAGGGTCTCCATGGCCTTTGAGATTTCTTCAATGGCCTCCCCCATGGCGGTTCTTCTTTTTTCGGCGTGGGCGGCCTCGAAAAGGGGGCCTGGAAGCGTCTCCCTGCCGCTCGCAACCGCGTAGTTCTCCAGGACTTCGATCTGGCACAGATAGTTCTCTATCTCCCTTTTGCGCCACATGAGGCCGAGGGCTCCTAGGTCGGGGCCAAGGGGTTGGTCCAACCTGTCGAACAAGGCGACTCCCTTGAGATAAGGGACCGCCTCCTGGAGTCCAAAAAAATGCTTCCTTACCTCCGGAGGCTGATTGCTCACATAATGAACAAACGGTCTTTCCAGCGCCTTGATAGCATCCTCATGCCGGAGCTTCTCGGCAAAGGCGCGGAGGATGGCAAGGTCAGTCGAGCCCTCCAGGTACAAGACCCATCCTGTCTGCTCGGCCAGGTAGTAATGCTCGAATCCAATATCCCGTAAGGCCTTCAAGACTTGGCTGCCCTTGTCATTGATGCGGTGGGGTTTACCCACAAATGCCACGACGACATCACGGCCGGCAGCCTCGTTAAGCAGCACCTCGGAATGGCTGGCCGCGATGATCTGGTTGCCGTTTTCCCGGGCCACGTCCGTGAGCAGTTGGTAGATCTGCCTCTGGCGAAGGATTTCCAGGTGGGCATCCGGCTCATCCAGGAGGAGCACAGCACCCGGGTTGGCGTACATGTATGAAAGGAGGAGAAGCGTCTGCTGTAAGCCCCTTCCGGAACAGGACAGGTCCAGCTCAAGCCCATGCTCCTGGTAAGAGAGGACAATCTCCCCTCTTTCCGCGACATATTGCGGCGCCTTCAGATGGGAACCGAAAAGCTGCTCTAAGTGCCTGACGAGGGCCTGCCACTTTTCGGATTTCTCCTGGTAGATCCTGAAGCAGAGATTCCTCAACACCTCGGCGGTTCTTCCCTCACCGATGCGGACATTAACGGAGCCCGTATCCAGACGATCCTCGTTTGCAGCCAGGCCCGACATTGGGGGGAGGAATGCGAGTTGAACCAACTCTGCCTCCTCCGGGACGGGCATTCTTCTGGGAGGTTCATCTTCGGAGGTGCGCAGCGGTCGGCAGTACAGGGACTCTTCATTGGCATAATCAAACTCAAGGCCGCACTGCCAGTTCCTATCCCCTGTTATGCCCTCCAACGTAATCTCTATACAAACGTTTTCCGTCTTTTGCTTGCCGTCAATCCTCCTGACATCCCTCACATGGAGGTCTCGCCATAGGAGCTTGGCTTCAGGAACAGGGAGAGGTATCAGATCCTTGCGGTTGATGGTAACGGCAGGACGTTTCTCGGGAGATGGCTTGCCTTTGCGCTTTTCGTTCCATCGCCTGAGGCCGATTTCCCATAGTGCCAGTGCCTGCAACGCAGTTGTTTTCCCCAGGTTGTTAGGGCCGAAGAAAACCACAGGATCGCCCAGTTCTATCTCGACCGAGTCAAATCTCTTGAAGTTCGTGATGGTGAGGTGTGTAAGCATGCTTTCCGCGCGGAAGTAGGATGGAAGGGATAAATGGATGATATATTGATCGAAAATTATCTAAAATTTGTTAGATTGTCAAGCTTTTGTTTTGGCGTGAGTGGAACAAAGAGAGAAGCCAGGTTAATGTTCAGGCCGCTCTCAATGCATGCAGGGGCCAGTCCATTCAGGGAGAGCTTCTGGCGCTGGTGAGCATTTCCAGGGCGGGCTGGATGGCGGTTGAGTCCCTGTCATTGAAGAAGAGGGTGAACATGAGGAGGAGATCGGCGACACCGACACCGCCCTGGGTCATGTACTTGTGTTCGCCGGATTTGGGGGCCCTGTCCGTGAGGGTGTAATAGAAACCGTGGGCGGATCTGCCTCTCACCTCCCGAAGGACGAGTTCCTTTTCCACGGCCTGGGGCAGGAGTGCGCGACCTCCATCCTCAACGAGCGCCCTGATGCGCTTCGGCCTATTAAAGTCCGGGTTCACTCCCTTCTGACTCCAGATCGGGGTCACCATGACCTTGGAGGAAGGATCTTCACGGGGCCAGTAGGTGATGGTCGGGGGGGAGTTCTCCCTGGGCCGGTCGATCTCATCTGCCCAGGTGCGGGGCACGCTGAGGAAGAGGCTGTGACGGTCGGATACGCGGTAGCCCACATCCCAGGTTGAGCCGGTGGTCTTTGGCACGATCCGGGCGCGGTCCAAGAGGGATCTGAAGAGAGTCTCGTCGCGGGGCTGGAACAGGGGCTTGGAGAGGTGGAGGTACATCCAGTAACCGCCCCTCACAAAGTAGCCATAGAGGTTCCGCTGGTTGACCGGTATACCCTGAACCTCCCGGATGAAGTACTCAACCGTGGCCATTTCACCCATCTCCGACATCCTGACCTGTTCCATCCTGAAGGGACCCTTTTGCAGGTTCTGCCAGTAGTGGTCCCTGCACTCCCTGGGTGTGCCGTCCCGCAGCGCCCTCTCCAGTGATCCGGACAGGGCCATGCTGGTCTTCCGGTTGACGGCCATGAACCGTGCCCCGGTGCCGTCGCCGATCATGTATTTCTGCTCCAGCACAAAACCAGGCCCAGGCACCGCCAGGGACCAGTCCAGGCGGGGAAGGGTGAGCGAAAGCGTCTCGTTGACACCTTGAGCGAATGCAGTCGCAAGGAGAGCGAGGAATAGGAATAGCATGAGCACGAGGACAGCGGTCTTTCTCATTTCAAGCCTCCATGTGATTCGGTTCTGAGAGGACTTAGACACGATGTTGACCTAGTCCCTCAGGTCTTTGATCAGCGAGGATCAAGTCCCCGCAACCAGCTCCAGGACAGGCCGGCATGACAGAATGCGTCCGACAGCCCGCACCTCAGCTTGTCGAAGCGCAACGGAGAACCCGCTTGCGAGGCAGCCCTTTGAGTTTTAGGATGGGCACTATTCAGGCCAAAGATTCTCCAAGGGAATTGTGGAACGAGGTCGGCCGGGATCGTACCTGTACCACTTCAGGCGATGGTCGGCCACATTGACCTGAGAAATGTCCGTCCATTTCGTTGGGGCCAGTTCAATACCGTGGTCTCCTTGTTCTTGGCCCTCTCTATGAAAGTATATATAGCCATTTCCGGCCCAGAAGAGCCTGATCGGCCCGCAGATCACCTCCTTTTTGCCAAAGCTGAAGGAAAGCCGCCCGACACCGCGGGGCTTAGGGAATGACAATTCGCCCTTATGTAATTGAACGGTGTCTTTTGTGAAGTTGCCGGTACCGTCACCCTGGTAGTAGGATATATATGTCGCATATCTGTCTTGACCGTGGTTTTCATTCCAGTAAGAGAGGAATTTAAGGGCACAGTACTCATTGTTTTTCTTAATGAGCAGGAAGTGCCCCATGGGTACCATCACCGCATTCGGCGCTATGTAGACGTCTGTGGAGGAAGGAGGTATAGACTTTTGAGGAGATCGGTTTTCCATGGGATACCCTGATGTGCTGAAAAAAAGTACTAAAACAGTGGGGACATTCAATAGCTTTGTATTATACAGAAATCTTCTCATATTGACCCTTCATGTGTATGCTGAACGTTATGAACTGAATTCCCGATCATTGAATCCCACTTAGGTGTGATCACTTTATTGCCGCCTAAACTTACATCTATGGGGGAGCGCACTAATTGCCTCCGGCGATCTGGCCTGTGCCAGGAAAACGCCATTTCGGTCTATTGCCATAACCGAACTGCGTCGGGAGGGCATCCCAATTTCAGCAGATCCGCTTGTGAAGTCTGCCTGATCGTTTCTGTCGTGTTGATGTAGGCCTTCTTTAGGGTTCCAGGCAGGGGAAAGGAATCCCCTATCAAGTGTAGGAAGGATTCTAGGTTCAGCCCAAAACCATGCCACTCTTTTCCGGCATGAGCAGGGGTAGCAAGATCTTGTGCAGCATGAATCGCCTGGGCAAGGTCATTCGAAGCGATACACTGGGCGATATACGTTTTTGTTGCAGATAGCGCTTCTTCAGATGACTGGTATATTCCAGGGAAAATTTCGCCAGCCATTGCGTGTTTTTTGGTGGTATCGCAATCTGTGCTATCCGCACCTTCTTGAAAGTCAACTGCCATGGCTTTCCAAGCCAACGCCATGCTTTCCTTTAAGCCCATGCCATTGTTTAGCGCCGCAGCCAGTGTCAGAAGGAAGTGGTAATCAAACGCTAGTTGTCCATCTATATCGTAGTACCTTGTTG
This sequence comes from Deltaproteobacteria bacterium, assembly GCA_016926135.1. The sequence continues at coordinate 8,092 of JAFGPH010000267.1, read as the reverse complement.
GGTTGTTATGACCGTATGCGAAGGTGTTGATCCCTCCTTTAATCCCAATCGGATCCGGGGTCAGGTAGCGGCCTGTTTTCGGGTTGTAATATCGAAAGTAGTTGTAGTGCAGTCCGGTTTCGGCATCAAAGTACTGGCCCGGGAAGCGGAAGGGGTTGGTGATCTTCTCGGTGAGAATCTGGGCCTCACCGAAGGGGAGGTAGGCTGCGTGCCAGACGATTTCGCCGGTGGACTTGATGATCATGTGAGGGGTGCCCAGGTGGTCGTTCAGAAAGTAGTAGATGCCTTCCTGGTTGCCGTAAAGCTTCATGGCAATCCGTTCACCGTTCATGTAGATGATATCCCGGAGGGGATTGCCGACTGAATCGGTCTCTGAGATGAGGTTGTGGTTCCTGTCGTAATGGAAGAGGGTGGTCTTGCCGGACACCGTCTTCCTGACTCGCCTTGCGAGGCCATCGTAGGTGTATTCTGCGATTACGACTCCACCTTTGCTCACCCTGACAAGCCTGCCGCTGTGGTTGTAGGCGAAATCATGAAACCCGTCCGAAACCATATTTCCGGCCCCGTCGTAGGTGCAGGGTCTTTGCTCCCGGTCCGTCACCGATATGAGACGGTTGCCAGCATACTCATACTGTGACGTGTCTCCGTCCGGATTCGGTTCAGTGACGCCACTTATGGAAAGGATATTCCCTGCTGGGTCATAGGTGTAATTGTAATCCATGACCGGGCCTGCGTAAATACGGCTCAGGCGGTACCTCTGGTCGTAAGCCTTTGAGAGACTCAGGAGGTCATTGCCCATGACCAGACCCGATACAGGGCCAAAGGGAAGATAGGCAACAGCGTGAGCAAAAGCCTGGCCGTTGACCTTGACTTCCTTGATTCTGCCTGCGGCATCCCTTTCGTATTCCACGGCGAGACCGCTGGGATAGGTCATGTTTGAAAGGCCGCCGTTCCCGTCATAGGTGTAATGAGTGATGTGCGTGATACCGTCCACAGTTCGTTTCTCTTCGATTACCCGGCCGAAGGCGTCATGACTATAGTCTGTTCTGCCTGTAGGATCAACCATGTTGGTGATGCGGCCTTTTCCATTAGGGCCTTGATCGTGGCCGAAGGTTATGCTTTCCGAAGGGTCCGCGAACTGGATCTGCGTCAAACGACTAAGGGGGTCATACTGATATGTGGCGGTGACATCCCTGGCGTCGTTTGAGGAAACAAGATTATCCGATTCGTCGTAGGATCGGGTGGTCGTGCCGGTGTCCGGGGATGAGGTCTGGATAATTCTTCCCAGATCATCGTAGGTGTAGGTGGTCGTGTTGTTGCGGGCATCCACAACTGAAACCAGGTTGTCGCGATGGTCATAGGTGAATGAGGTGGTGATATCGCCTGGTTCGGTGAGCATGGTGAGGCGTTTGAACCCATCATAGGCATAGCGGGTCTCACGTCCGCACGGATCGGTCTGGGAAAGCATGTTACCGGTCTCGTCATAGGTCATCGATTCCGAGGCACCGTCCGGGTAAAGGACTCTCTTCAGACGGTTCTCCTCATCATATTCCAGGTTCTGAGCCTTCCTGAGAATGTCATCCCTGTCACGGATTTCCTCCGCCACCTTATTGCCTTCCGTGTCATAGATATATCGGATGTGGTTGCCTTCCTGATCCTGGATGCGTTCCAACAGTTTGATTTGGTTATGCAAAAACTGCATTTTCCTGCCGGCCGGCAGGGTGATGGCAGTGAGGTTTCCCAGGGTATCATAGTCGTACCTGGTTTCCAGGCCGTTCAAGGATCTGGAAACAAGCCTGCCCCTCAGGTCATAGGAGAGGAGGCGATCATTGCCATTGATGTCCACGATCCGCTCGGGATATCCAAACCGGTTGTATTGGCTAAAGAAGGTCTCATGGCCCAGGGCATTGGTGATCTTCATGAGCCTGCCCCTGTTCAGTCCCTGGTCAGGCGTGTTGGGGTAATATTCGAGAATCGAAATGTCGTTCACATCGCTCCTCGGTCCATCGACCCCTGTGATCTGTCCGAAGCTGTTATAGGTGTATGTGATGGCGCTTGTGACTGGAAGTGAGCCGCTGAACCCGGATTCGGTGCGGCCGAGGAGGTTGCCCCTTTCATCATAGGTAAAGGTGGTCACCATGTTTTTGTCAGGATTGGCTACACTGCGTTTCGTGATCGAGGTGACCAGATTTAGGCTGGGGTGGTAGGTGTAGGTGGTGATTCTTTCATCCGGAGTTCCTGCCGCCTCCTTTTGTGTGAGGACGTTTCCCCGGTCATCGTAGGCAAGGGCGGTGACAAGACCTCCTGCATCGGTCTCCCTGGTCACGTAAAGTCTCTCATCGAACTCATAGTTTTCTCCCAGGGACCCGAGGCAGCTCGCGCATCCATGGCCCGCGACCTGCTTCACCCGCGCAATTCCCTTATCCACATGGAGCTTGAACGTGCTGGTTCTCCCCATGGAGTCGGTTACGTGCCGCACGAAGTTGTTGTCGTAGGCGATGGTGACCCTTTTTGCCCCTCCCGGTCCTTGGGAAAGGACGGCCCGGTCCTCCGCGTCATATTCAACCGTGAGGGAGCGGATGCTCCTTTCGTTGATGATGCCTGTCAGGTTGTGGAGATCGTTGGGGTCTTCGTAAAGGTAGGTTTTCGCAGTCAGGTCTGGCTTCTGGGCCGTGGACAGGTTTCCCTGGGAGTCGTAGGTGTACGCATACTGGCCTGTGGGGGTTCCCAGGTAGGCGAGCCTGCCATCGGGGTTGTAGATGAAATCCAGACGCCTCCCGAAGTTGTCCTCCACAGAGGCGATTCTTCCGGAGCTGTAGCCAAGATCCTGGGTATTGCCGTTGCGGTCGGTGACTTGCAGAAGCTTCCCTGTTCCATCGAAGTGCAGGGACCTTCCGTCCGGCTCGGTGAGAAAGTAGCCCCCGCCCAATAGGGGTTCGATCATCCTCAGCTTGTCCGTCTCGGACAGGAATTTTCCCTGGCCGTTGTCGATAAAGTGCACCTCGGCGCCGTCTGCCTCGTGGAGGACAACCCTGCCGCTCTGGAATGTGATGTGTTCCGAGAAGGAGGCACTCCAGCCATAGCCCATGGCGGTGTCCCGCGTGCTCTGACTGTTGTAGCAGCGCAGGAAGCCCATGGGGAGGCCCGGGCCGCCCAGGTCGAGGTCTTTTTCTTTCCGGTATTTGTTGCCTGTGGCGAAGTTGATGGGGCCGGTTGTGCGGGGACGCACCTTGCAAATCCCGCAGCCGTCGCCAAGGTTCTTGGAACGGCTGAGGAGTGTCACTTCAAACGTTGCCTCAGCCCATTGGGAGTATGTTCCGTTGGCAGCCTTGGCAAGCACGTAGACCTTGTGTTCGCCGTTGCCCATGGCGCCCGCGTTCAGAAGGTGACCTGCGACCTCGGAAAAGCTCCAGGTGACGGTGGTTCCTTCGTACGTTTTGATGTAGGCATACCGATAGTCCTGGGTATCGATGTAGACCTGGATTTGACCGTCCAGGCCCCCCTCATTTTGCTTAAACTGTACCGTGCCGGTGATGTCAAAAGCCCCTTCCACGAGGCCAGGGCTGTTCACGGTCACGGCAGGGGTGTTGTCGATGACGATATGGGTTTGGCTGCTGTGGCATATCCCCTGCGAATCGACCGCTCTGGCCTCAAAGAGATGTTCTCCCTGGGCCATGGCGCCCCCGTTGAGGGTGGTGGACCACTCCGCCGATTCGCTTCCGTTCACCTGCGCCAGGAGTGTACTGCCCTGATAAACGTACAGGGTGCCGGTATCATTGTATGTGCAGTTGGTGGAACCCGGCGGATCGCAGAGCGTATATCCGGTAAAGGCGGCCGAGGCACTGAGGGGGATCGCACCTTCGTTCTCGGACACGGCAATGGAAGCGCTTGTGGCAAGGGCCTGGGATGTTAAGAGAGGAAGGAGCAGGAATGTCGCCGACATGAGCCGGGATCGTCGTGCGATCACCCGAAGGATGCGCCTCCTGATTCCGAGCGATGCAACAAGCAGCAGTGCAATAGAAACGATCCAGCAAGCCCTGAGTTCATCTTTTGAACACAGACCTGAAATGAAACAACCGCTCGCTTCTCCTTGGCCATACTGAACACCTTCTGAATAGGACCGTTCTTCGTCCGTTTTCACTGCGGCGAACATGGAGAAATGTTTGACCTTGAAGAGGACAAACAGATTTTCATTGTCCACCTGATCGACGGGCACCTCCTCCCAACGCATCTCTCCTCTGGTGAAGGTGAGAATCGTCAGCTCTGCAAGGTCTGCAATGCCTGCCCGTTCGAGGTCATCCTTTTCGAAACGGAGGTAGACAGACACTTCCTTTCGAAACAGGATCCCATCAGGGCCAAAATCAACAACCCTGCCCACATGACGGCCGTAAGCGGGCAAGGCGGGCGGGTTTTTCACCACCCCAATACTGATATCATGATCCTCCGTCAGCGCTCCCGCAGGGATTTCGATCCCGGTCCCTCGTATCGGACTCTGATCCCGATTCACCTCGATCCGTGTGGCGTCTCCACCTGATGAAAACGCCCTCTGTCTCGCCTCAACCTGGATCTCTGCCTTTATCTCAGAGGTGGATACCGTGAAGGCAGTGGTCGGGCCCCACGGTCCCGGAACAGATCCATTCAAAGCCCTGCATCGCCAGTGGTAGGTTGTCCCGTCCTTCAGCGTTGCAGTTGGAAACCAGGAGGTAATGATCTTACCCGCATCAACAAGACTCGAATCCAGCAGGTGGTTCAGGAGGTAGTCTGAGTAGAGTTCGAACTGATATCTTGTGCCGTGGGGGCCAGTGTAAACGGAGAGGGAAGCGGGCAGAGAGACAATGAAGCCCATGTGAACGGGGCTGTTCACGATGGGTGCGGGCGGAGGTTGTGCGCTGGAAGCCACCTTGAACCTTGCCGTGTCCGACCATGGACCGGCCAGGCCGTGCTCATCCACGGCGCAGGCCCTCCAGAAATAGTCCCTGCCGTGCTCAAGGGCCTTTCTGATTTCGCATAAGGGCCTTGAGCTCTCTTCTGCAATCACCAGGTCGAGCATGCCGGGATCGGCACAAACCTCGAATTTGTAGGATACCTCGTCAAGATCCAGATCCTTTGCAATGCTGACCCTGAGAACTGGAGAAGCATCGTTCACGGTTGTGTTGAAGGGTTCCAGGGTCTTTGGCGCCTCGGGCGGATCATTCTTTCTATTGACGAAGAAGCAATCACAGGCCCAAGGGCTGTAGGCCTTGCCGTCGAACGCTCTGGCCCTCCAATAGTAAAGGGTATTGTCCGAAAGGGGTACGGGAACGGAAAAGGCGCTCCTGGCGCCGATTCCTTCAGGCAAGGGAGGAGACCTCCAGGTCCCGGGCCCCGTGAACGCCTCCGTGGTGTCCAGCTCAACGCAGTAGGTGAGCACGTCATAATCGGCATCCGTGGAGTTCCGGAGTTCCAGGAGGGGGCTGTCTTCCTCTATTTCCTGGCCTCGGCCGGGGGCAAGGATAGAGGGAGCCGATGGCGCGTCGTTCTGCAGGTTTACCCTGAATGATGCCGCGTCGGTCCAATTGCTCGTGGCCTGTTCGTTGTCCTTTGCCCTTGCCCTCCAGTAGTACAAGACGTTGTCTGTGAGGGGAGTGCCGATCAGGCACAATGCGCCTCCGTTGGGTCCTTCCACGACATCCACTGCTGAAAAGACCATATCGGTCATTGCTTCATCCCGGAAGACCTGAAACTCATAGGTGAGTCCGTCCAGATCAGGGTCAGAGGATTTGCCCACTTCGATTGAAGGACATTGCGCGGCCACATGGGCCCCTTCCACCGGCCATCGGGGAATCGGTCTGGTTGGCGGGTCGTTCTGTGTGTTCACGAAAAGGGTGGAGGCGCACCAGGGGCTGAAGAAATTGCCGTCGCAGGCCCGTACCCGCCACCAGTACTGCGTGTTTTCATCAAGGGGGACGTCGACCTGCCACTCGGTGGTGTGGAGACCCTCGGCGATGCCTTCCGAGTGTGCAACGAGTTGCCGGAAATCCTGATCACGGGAGACCTGAAAGGTGTACGAGAGCATATCCCCGTCCGGGTCGAAGCCGTTGTTGAGTGAAAGAAGAGGCTGAGAGCCCTTGACCTCCTCCTGCGATGCAGGGAAATTGATCCCAGGCGCAACGGGGACATGGTTCTCCACGCCCAAGGTGTTGAAAGCCGGATCCACGGAGTTTCCGGCGAGATCGGAGATTTCGGAGATCCGTAGGGAGTAGCCGGCGCCCGGTTGGATCGGTGAGGAAAGGTAAATCTGGAAGGTTTTCTCATCCGCCGGAACGACTTTCACAATGGATAGTCCCCCTGAAATGTGATAGCTCGACACATCCTCCGCCCCTGTTACAGGCTCGGTGAATCTCAGCTCGAGGATGGTACTGTTGACAACCCTTACTGCGCCCGATATGGCCGGCATGGCACTGTCAAAGGTGAAGGCGTGTGGCTCTGAAAGACCGTGCCTTCCGTTCCTGTCCCTCGATCTCGCCCGGAACAGATACTCACCCCCGTTCTGTAGCACGTTCCCGTTCAGGTGATATCGCCAGTTCTCGAGGCCGTGGGTGGCAGGTAGCCACACCTCAGCAGGAGAACTCCAGTCCGTACCGTTCCAGTAATGATCAGGACTCCCGTCCTTTCTCCTGATGGACACCTCCACGGCTTCGAGGCCGGTCCCGCTCCTGTCCGTTGCCGTGCCGCAGAGGGTGTGCTCGCCGCTCCAGGTCTTGGGGCAGAAGAGGTGGTTCGTGGTGCCGATGGTGGCCACCGGCGGCAGGGGAGTGCGGATGGTCCTGGTGAGCCGGTTCCCTGTTGAATCATAGGAGTATTCGACGATGGTCCCGTTCTGGTAAAGGGCCTTGATGAGTCTTTCCTGCTCATCGTAGTGAAAGGTGACGGGCCATGCGGCGGTGCCTGCCGTCAGAAGGACAAAAAGGAAGGAAAGAATTATGAACGGGAGTCGTCTGAAGAGGTCTCCGCTCATGGTTGCGGGCTCCTGTGAAACGGTTGCATCACGCGGATCTCGATCCCGCAGCGGTTCCGCGGGGGACGAAAAGGAGCTGCAATAATGGAATACTGGAATGTTGGAATATTGGAGTGTCGGGGTTTCCTGGAATTTCCCCTGCTCCATCACTCCCGGGTGCTTTCAACGCAAGCGGCCGACATTTCGCTGGCCGACTTCGGGACACTCGGTGCTATCTTGAACACCAGTGAGGCAGGTGTGAAACAAGGCATCATCAAATAGCGTGCCAGGGAGAGGGGGAAGTGCAGGCTCTATGGAAAAAAAGAGGGTGGAGGGGAGGGGTACGGTCCAAACCGCCTGGAATCGATTCGGGTTTTCGAGGGGGGGAAAAGGTGGGCATGGTCATATCCGGGGCAATGCTCGGGGGGAGGATGGGACGGGAGACGGCTGAAAGGGGAGCAAGTGCACAGGGTAGTGTGCAAGGTGCAAATCGGAGGTGTGCATGGCGCCACCGAGTGGAGGACCATCTCTCGCAGAGTTCGCAAAGGACGCGGAGGGTGGCGCTTCTTCTCACTTCTTCAGAATGCCCGCTGCGCGGTCTGCCGCGACCCGGAATCTTTCCGCCACGACGCTGTCCATGATGGTCTGGGTAAGGTGGTAGCCGATGCCCGGGATCAGGGCCATGGGGTACTGGGAGGCGAAGTAGCCGGCCCAGACGAGGTAGGAAACCGTGAGGGTCTTCTGGGACACGTGGATCGTGAAGGCCGTGGTGGACGGCCTGTCAAGACCTATGAATCCGGAAATGCCGTAGTTCATGGCCAGGATCAGCGAATGGAGGCAAACCATGAAAACAAGCACCACGACCACGGATGATCCGGCATCGAGGATGCGTCCGGCCGAACTGGCCATGGCGTTGAAGATAATGAGGAGCACGAGAGACTGCTGAAATATGGAAAAGGTCTTCCTCAAGGGAGGAAGGCTTTTCTTTACAAGGGGTCGGAGTATCTGGCCGAGCGCCGTGGGAATCAGCACGGTCAGGGCGAGTCCTGCGAGCATCCTCAGGACCGGCAACTCGATGTGACCGCCGAAGCTCAGGAGGATATTCAGGGAAACGGG
>JAFGPH010000266.1 GCA_016926135.1 Deltaproteobacteria bacterium | reverse complement strand
TTCATCAGTCAGAAAATCAAGGGGATCCATGTGGTCATGAAATCAGGGATGCTTGCGGCCGAGGCCATTTTCGATGGCCTGATTAAGGGAGACCTCTCAAAAGCCCAGCTCGAGACTTACGAATCCGCCCTCTATGGGAGTTACGTGGGCAAGGAACTTCACAAGTGCCGCAATTTCCACCAGGCCTTTCAGGGCGGTCTCTGGGTGGGGCTCTTCAAGTCCGGCCTGCAGTACGTGCTGGGCGGCAGAATCCTCAAGGATCGCCTTTCCGCTGAGCCGGATCACCTCCATCTGAAGAAGGTCGCCGATGTGTATGGTACATCCTCCCCTGCGGATGAAGAGAAGGGGAACATCAAGTTCGACGGAGAGCGGACATTTGACAAGGTGACGGACGTGTATTTCTCGGGAGCAACCCACGAGGAGAAACAGCCGCCTCACCTCAAGATTCAAGATCTGAGTGTATGCTACGGCAAATGCACTGAGGAATTTCAGAATCCCTGCCTGAGGTTCTGCCCGGCCAGTGTTTATGAGATGGAAATCGATGAGACCACAGGCAAGCCCAGGATGAAGCTCAATTTTTCGAACTGCGTCCACTGCAAGACCTGTGATATCAAAGATCCTTTTGAGAATATCACGTGGGTTCCACCTGAAGGGGGCGGGGGACCCAAGTTCACGATGACATGATTCGGTAAGACCCTGGCCCCGGTGCCTGTTACATGGAACAGATCCCCCGGGGCGAGGATAAAGAGCCTATTCGACACTCCTGTCGTCTGCAGGGGGTTATCCCCTGCGGGTTACCATTGTATATCTTGCACCCTTCGTGTGATCCGGACCTGAGATCATCAGGCACCGATTTTTCTGTCTGATAGAAGAAACGGGGTCCATGAGAAGGGGCTTCTTTGGTAGATCGAAGAGATCATTCTATATTTCAATTAACTGAGGAGGATGAGCATGGCAAGCACAGAGACCCAGAGTATCCTGGTGGTAGGTGGGGGGATGAGTGGCCTCACTGCGGCGATTGAGGCAGCCGAAGCGGGTTACGATACCTGCCTCGTAGAGAAGAATCCCTACCTCGGCGGAAGGGTGGCGCAACTCCATCACTATTTTCCCAAATTGTGCCCCCCCTATTGCGGCCTGGAGATCAACTTCCGGCGCATCAGGGCGAACCCCAGGATTCGGTTTTTCACCATGGCCGAAGTGGAGAAGGTCTCCGGGGAGGAGGGCAATTTCGATGTTTCCATCAGGTTGAATCCCCGATATGTGAATGAGAGGTGCACCTGTTGCGGCAAGTGTGCGGAGGCGTGTACCATGGAGATCGAGAATGCCTTCAACTACGGGATGGACAAGGTGAAAGCGGCCTATTTGCCTCATGCCCTGGCGTTCCCCGCGCGTTACGTTCTCGATTCCGCCCTGATCAAGAGCAGCGAGGCGCAAAAGGTCAAGGAGGCGTGTCCCTACGAGGCCATCGAATTGGACATGCAGACTAAGACGGTTGACCTCAAGGTAGGCGCCATCGTGTGGGCAACGGGTTGGAGACCCTATGATGCCGCCAAACTGGATACCTATGGGTTCGGGGTATACCGCGACGTGATCACCAATGTCATGATGGAAAGACTGGCTTCATGGTCGGGTCCGACCCAGGGAAAGATCCTCCGTCCCTCAGATGGGCAGCCTCCCCAGAGCGTTGCCTTCATCCAGTGCGCCGGTTCTCGAGATGAGAACCATCTTCCTTTTTGCTCAGGCATATGCTGCCTTGCCTCCATGAAGCAGGCTACCTATGTGCGCGAGCAATATCCGGAAGCGAAAATTCACATCTTTTTCATTGATGTCCGCGCCACCGACAGGATGGAGGATTTCTATACTAAGGTGAAGAAGGATGAGAACATCCATTTCTTCAAGGGAAAGGTGGCGAAGATTGCCCAGGACGGCTCAGGGAAGGGCCTCGTGCTTCGCGTGGAAGATACCACGAAGGACTCATTGCAGGAGATCACCGTGGATCTGGCAGTGCTCGCCACGGGTATGCAGCCTAACACCTCGATCAGCCCCCTGCCTGTGGACGTCGCCTACGATGATTATGGTTTCGTGGCCTCCCAGAAGGCCAAGGCCGGAATCTATGCGGCAGGATGTACCCGGGTTCCGACAGGTGTTCAGGAGTCTGTCCAGGATGGGACTGCAGCAGCCCTTAAAGCCATTCAATCCGTCGCGAGGAGGTAAGCCGAATGGAGAAGAAGATTGGACTCTATGTGTGTACAGGATGCGGCATCGGAGATGCCTTGGATATAGAGCAGTTCAGTAAATTGGGTGCTGAGGAAGGGGCGACGCTGTGTCGCAGTCATTCCAATCTTTGCGGTCAAGAGGGGGCCGAGCTTATCAGGAAGGATGTGGGGGAGGAGGGAGTGAACACGATCATCATTGCCGCTTGTTCCCCGAGGGTGATGTATGACGTGTTCAATTTTGACAACTGCATCGTAGATCGTGTCAACCTTCGAGAACAGGTTGTATGGTGTCATAAAGCGGGAGACGAAGACACGCAGATGATGGCGGAGGACTATTTGCGCATGGCGGTGGCCAAGGTGAATGCCATGGAACTGCCGGTCCCCTTCCAGTCGGAGGAGCCGATGTCCAAGGATATCCTGGTGGTGGGAGGTGGATTGGCAGGATTGACATCTGCCATCGAAGCCTCCAAGGCCGGGTATAACGTCGTTCTCGTCGAAAAGGAGGCCCAGCTGGGAGGCTTTCAGAAAAAGGTGAAACAGATCGCCACAAAACCATATAAAGGCCTCCAGGACGGCGTGGCGGACGACCTGATCAAAGAGGTCACGGGGAACTCCAGGATCAAGGTCTACACGGGGGCAACCGTGGAAAAGACGATCGGAGGGCCGTGCTTATTCAAGGCCGTGATCAGGCAGAATGGAACGACCGCAGAGCATTCCATCGGTGCCATCGTCCTGGCTCCGGGATGGGTACCTTACGATCCCACCAAGCTGGACAGGAAGCTTGGCTTTGGGAGTTCTCCCAATGTGATCACCAACGCCATGTTTGAAGAGGCCTTTGAATCGAACAAGATAGCCCGTCCCAGTGACGGTAAGGGCGTAGCACAAGCCGCTTTTCTGCAATGCGCAGGCAGCCGTGACCCCGAACATCTCCCGTACTGCTCGACGGTGTGTTGCACTACGGCCCTGAAGCAGGCTCTCCAGGTGAAGTCCGAGAACAAGGATGCCAGCGTGTACGTGGTTTACAAGGAGATGCGAACACCCGGACAATCCGAGGATCTCTACCGCAAGGCTCAGGAGGAGGGGATCATCTTCATCCGTTGCCAGGATCCTGAAGTGAAGGTCGAGGGCGAGAAGCTGAGTGTGGAGGCGGACGACGAAATCCTGGGTGAGACGGTGGTGCTGGATAACCTGGACCTGGTGGTGTTGGCGACCGGCATGGTGCCGGCAACCGCATTTGGTAAAGATATCAGCCAGGAGGCAAAGCCCGAAGCTGAAGGGGAGAAAAAGGAAGGGGAGGAATTGGCCGTACCTCTGGATGTGATCCGGCGTTCGAACCTCCTGAATCTGGAGTACCGGCAGGGGCCTGAACTCCCTGCCCTGCGCTATGATTTCCCCGATTCCCATTTCATTTGCTTTCCCTATGAAACAAGGAGAACGGGCATTTACGCGGCGGGCTGCGTGCGACGTCCCATGAATATCGCCTCCACCTTCGAGGATGCCACCGGGGCTGCGATGAAGGCGATCCAGTGTATCGAACTTACCTCTCGCGGTGCCGCGGTTCATCCCAGGGCAGGGGATCTGACCTATCCGGAGTTCGCCATGCAGAGGTGCACGCAGTGCAAGAGATGCACCGTGGAGTGTCCTTTTGGCGCCATCAACGAAGATGAAAAAGCAAATCCCCTTCCCCAGCCTACCCGGTGTCGCCGCTGTGGAGTGTGCATGGGTGCTTGTCCGGAGAGAATCATTTCCTTCAAGAACTATTCCGTGGGTATGATCGGGAATATGATCAAGGCTGTTGAAGTCCCTGAAGAGGATGCAGAAAAACCGCGGATCGTGGTCCTCGCCTGTGAGAACGATGCATACCCTGCTTTGGACATGGCGGGCCTCCATCGATTGAACTACAATGCCTGGGTGAGGGTGATTCCCTTGCGGTGCCTGGGATCCATGAACCTGGTGTGGATCGCGGACTCCCTCTCCAAGGGGATAGATGGCGTGCTTCTCCTTGGATGCAAGCACGGAGACGACTACCAGTGTCACTTCATCAGAGGCAGTGAACTCTCCAGCATCCGATTGAGCAAGGTTTCCGAGACCCTCAATCGACTCGCCCTGGAATCCGAGAGGGTGCGTTTTGAGGAGGTTTCTATTGTCGATTATGGAAGACTTCCTGATCTCTTGGATGATTTTGCCAAAAAGCTTGAAGAAATAGGACCCAACCCCTTCAAGGGATGGTAGAAACACGAAGCCAGTCATTTGACCGTATCAGGAGGGATGAGCATGAGTGTCAAGGTTGATCCGGGTCTCATGATAGACCTCAAGGCCTTTGGCCTGAAGGATGCGCAGAAGTGCTTTCAGTGTGGGAACTGCACGGCGGTGTGCCCTCTGTCCACTCCGGAAAATGCCTTTCCGAGAAGATTCATGAAGTATGTCCAGATGGGCCTGACCGATCGGATTCTGAAGAGCCCTGAACCGTGGCTGTGCTATTACTGCGGAGACTGCTCGGACAAATGCCCCCGGGGTGCGGAACCCGGGGAGGCGATGATGGTGTTGCGTCGATACCTCACATCCAAATACGACTGGACGGGTTTTGCGCGGAGGTTTTATACGTCCGAGACCTTTGAGGTCATGGCCGTGATCATCCTGGGGATTCTCATCGGGCTGGCCCTGGTGATCTTCCGGGCAGACAATCCCAACATGGAGCATGCATTTCTGAATTCCGTTTGGCCCGCACCTGCCATAGAGATTGCGGACATGGTGATGGCTGCCATTCTCACTTTCTTCCTTTTGAGCAATACATGGCGATGCGTGAAATTCGTCATGGGTGATCTGCTTTACAAGGTCCCTTTGGAAATCTATGTGAAGCAGGCCTGGCTTCTGGCGGTCCATTTTCTCACCCAAAAGAAGTTTGGAGAATGTACCGACAGGATGCAGTGGCTTGTCCATCTCCTGATCATGACCGGGTACAGTACGGCGTTCCTCCTCGTAGCGGTATTCCTCGCTGGCGGTATTCACGTAATAGGCCTTTCATGGGAGCCGCTCATGTTCCAGAGGGACGCTTTCCCGGATTACCCGATTTGGCATCCCATGAGGCTCCTCGGTTATTATGCGACGGCGGCGCTCCTCTATGGGGCCACCTATGCGCTCATCGGGCGCATTAAGAAAAGCAAGGCTCCCTATAAGAATTCCCACGGCACAGACTGGATGTTCCTGATACTCCTAGAACTCACAACACTCACGGGAATACTGATCCATTTCACCCGTCTTCTGGATTGGCCCATGAGCACCTATGTGCTGTATGTGGTGCATCTCATGGTGGCGGTGCCCATGCTGGTCTTGGAGGTTCCGTTCGCCAAGTGGGCGCATCTTGCGTTTCGTCCGGTAGTGGCCTTCCTGGTGAAGGTTAAGGAAGAATATGCCAAGCAACAGCACACTGCGGCGGGATAGATGCGTGCTGTGAGAACCGGACCATAGTCAGACCAAATCACCCTTGTTCCTGCGTGGGTGTTTGGGTTCATTCTTTATGTCCGTCGTTGAAAGGGATTGAAAAATGGCATCAGGAGACAAGCCTCACTGCCCCCATTGCGGTGCGGAGATGAAAAAATGGAGGACACCTCCCGATTCTACCTGGGGGACTCTTTTCCAGTGGGTGTGCTTCAACGATGAGTGCCCCTATTTTGTGAGAGGGTGGGACTGGATGATGAAGGATCAG
>JAFGPH010000038.1 GCA_016926135.1 Deltaproteobacteria bacterium | reverse complement strand
GGACGACGACACGCCCGATACGCTGGCCGAGCGGGTCTTCGAGCAGGAATGCCTCGCGTATCCCGCAGCAATCAAACTGTTCACCGAAGGCCGCCTGAGCGTAGAAGGGAATCGGGCAAGAGTCATCGGTGATAGACAGTAGATGATTGTCGGTCGTCAACCGCGCACGCTCTTCTCTGTCCAAGAAGCACGGTGACAAGGGCGTCTTCGTGATGAAAGGCCGCCTCTGCTCGGATCGTAATGACCTGGCCATGCGACCAAAACTGACCTTCTCTGATTCGGCCTTCTCCGGGGCCTTGCGCCCCGGTGTATCGGTCAATCTTCCTTGTTGGTCTCCTGATAGAGAGAGAAGCATTTTTCCGGCGTTTCCCAAAATAAGGACTTGACAGAAGTCGGGATGTGTATAAGTATACCAAGTATACTCACGATATTTGGAGATGATTACCATGTTCAGTACGAGTGATGTAGCCAGGAACATAGGCGTATCCAAGAATACCCTTCTGCGTTGGCTTGATGAAGGAATCACTGAGGACGTTGAGCGGGACTGGCGCGGCTGGCGTGTTTGGCGGGCCGAGGACATCGAGCGGCTCAAGGCGTTCCGGACGGCCTATCACAGCGAGCCGATTCCGCGCATCCGGCGGCGTCCGGTGGGCCGGGTGGCCGACGCCGGGGCTGTGGCGGCGAGCATGGCTCGCTTCGGCCGAGGCTATTACCGCAGGCCGGAGGTGGCAAAATGAAAGTCCGGCAGGCCAAGGCCAGTGACGCGGCTCGTTGTGCCGAGATCAGCCCCATTCGCACCGCCGAAGAGCTGCGCAAGCTGCTCAGGCAGGACGATACGCAGTGGTTGGTCATTGAGGATAACAGCGGAAAAGTCGTTGGCCTTGGCATCATCCATTTCTGGGCCTGGAACAAGATGGCGTGGATATGGGATTTGTGGGTGGACCAGAGCGAACGAGGTAAGGGATACGGCACCGCCTTGCTCAAAGGAATACTCAAGGCGGCGAAAAAGGGCGGTGCCAGGGTCATGATGGATTTCGGCCCACCTAATCCTCACGACTGTTCCCTGGCGGAGTTGCTCGTCTACAACGGTTTTCGCGTCTGCGGCATGAACGACCGCTGGTTTGCCGACCAAAAGAACGCTACGGCGGTTTTTTATGGCTACGATTTATGAAAGGGAGAGATAATGGCAAGAAAGAAAGATACATTAGTACCCTGCGACCAGGTGTCCCCCGGATTTGAAGCTGTGTACACCGGAGAGACTTCCTCTACGCCCGTCCGGAAGAATGAAATGATCAGTACACTCCGTTCAGACGAGGAAGGCAACCTGATACGCCGGTGGAGTACTATTCCCTGGGTCTTTCCGGATAAAGAAGATGGATGGAAGGAAGATACATGGGACGATGCGGTCAAGCACCTGCATAGAATGCAGGCAAAGCTGGGACCACTGACGGATGCCATTCGCCTGATTCGCGCCCACATCACGAGTCTTATTCCCTGTGACAGCGGCCTGCCGGTTACCGTGGACGAGTTACTGTTTGCCATTGCCCGGGGACAACTGGAACGATCATCGTTCAAAAATGGATGCTTGTGCTCTGGTATCGGGTGCCAGTTGAAAACCAGCCAACCTCAACACCTGGAAAGTCTCAAAACCATCCACGCCGTACTAAACGCGTATCTTGCGGGTGAACCCGAGCAGGATGTCGTCAAGGCGCACCCGGAGGCGGCGGGATTTATCAATCGATCCTACCAGTGGCTGGGTGCGGTTTTGGACCTGAGCAAAGTCCAGAGAAAGATGCTGGATCGGATGTTCCTGCTGATTGCCTTTTTCACCAAGAGCAGTTACACAGGGACCGCCCCCCAGACTGTGCTGGAGGAGATGTCCGGACTGAAGGAAATGGAGGCATTGGGAAAGGACCTGTTTTACGATGAAAATGGACGCGGTCCCCGTCTCGACGCCGAGATCGCCGAGTTGGCCGGGCTGCCGAAGATTTATCCTCAATGGAATCCGGAATATAAGAAAACCCTCGATACACTTGAGGAGCATCGAAGGAAAGAGCTATACGAGGTCTGCGGAGCCATTGCTGCCGGTGTTTGCACCTTGTCTGATTGCCATCACAACACGTTTCGCTACATCGAAGGCTGGATTCACGGCATCGGCACCGGCCGATTAGCCATACCTACACGCGAGGCCAAAGCCGAAAGACGGCGTCTGGGTCACATGCTGTTTGGCTATGCATTGGGCCTGGACAGGTGGCTGATGCGCGTCCCCCTGCAATTCCTCCTTTTGGATCTGGGACACATCGACCTTGGCTTCGATCCAAGAAACAACGTCCTTCGGGTTTACGCCAGTCTTGGCGAGGAACGGACCCCGGTCAAAGAATGGCTGGCGGCCTGCCTCTGGTACAATCTGGTTCATAACCAGCAGGGCGGACTGATCGGATCGTGGACGTCCAGTCACACGGACCTCATTCAGCAGTGTAAGAACAAGGGCGTCACCGTCCACCAGTGGATGGATGCTGCTCTGAGAGATGATTCGTGAAGCAGATCGGATGAAAGGTCTGAAATGAAAAGGCTATCGATTCTATTGCTTGCCGTAACGGTAAGCATAAGCTCATGTGCGACAAATCAGGAGAAAGAGACGGCAAAAGAAGGTGGATCAACCTCGTTTCAACCAAAGCCTCTCGATGACGAATGGAGCAAGTGGCTTGTCGGCGAGTGGAAAGTTGTTTCGGGCGAATCAGATTTTCTTGGTGATGAGTCGCAAGGCTTGGGTGAATCGAATGAGGAGGGAACAGGCGGATTTACCATAGAGTTTGGTTTGAACGGGCAGTTTCTGATTTGGACAAGTTGGGCTACGACGGGCCAAATGACCGATGAGCAAAAGAAACAGCTCAAGGAGACACTTAAGGAGACGACAAATGCTTCCGATGAAGATTGGGATAGATTCGTGAGCATGCCTTTCAAGGAACTGCAGATTCAGACTATCGATCCCAAGACCGGCGACGTTGTTGGATATTTGTTTGATAGCCAGCGGTGTATAGCCGAAGGCAGGGGCAGACGGGAAGAGAATCAGGAAATCATGGAATGGAAATGGTCCGGGACCGGCCAGGGGGTGACAAGTGTCAGCGTCATAGAAAGAACCAGCGACGATAAGTTTACCTATAACCACAAATACATCCTACCCGACGGCAAGAAAATGGAAGACAAAATAGAAATGATGCGCAGGAAACCAATCACAGAAAAGTGAATCGAAGATAATATGGCCGGGAGGAGTTGTATGTGGGCAGGAACAACAGACGGGCGAGTGTCAATCGGAGGGAATTCATGAAAGCCTCCGCTGCCGGGACAGCCGAGGCGGCGAGCTTGAACAATTTCGAACGGCCTGAGCCCTTGGAGCTATTCTATATTGAGATTCACAAGATGGTGATTGGCGCAATTCCTCTCTCGCGGGCAAAGACAAAGGGCCGTGCAACGTTGACTCTGCACGGCCCCTCGGTTTTTCAGGAGGATGTCATGGGTCCGATCAGTCGGACTTCGCGACGGTTTCTTCTGCCTTTTCTTTCTGCGGCTCGGGGACTTCCTGGCCCTCGAACTTGAGGTGTTCCTCGTCCTGGACGTCGAT
>JAFGPH010000265.1 GCA_016926135.1 Deltaproteobacteria bacterium | reverse complement strand
GTGCGGAGACCTGCGGAGAGGCAGAACCGTCAGATCCCTCAGCTACCTCCTGAAGAATTTCGAGGACGTCAGGATCATCTACGCGGCGCCTCCTGCCTTCCAGATGAAGGAGGATGTGTGCGGGTTCCTGGAAAGACACAGCATCCCCTACAGCCTGGAGACCGGCGGGATCGAAAAGGTGCTGCCCGAGGCGGATGCCATTTACATGACCCGAATTCAGGATGAACACGACGAGTTTGCGGGGGAATCCCAGAAAACCGATCACTCCCTGTTTCAGTTGACCCTCCCCCTGATGGCCAAGCTCAGACCCAACGCCATTATCATGCATCCCTTTCCGCGGAGGGAAGAGATCGATGTGGCCATCGACCGCGACCCGAGGGCCATATACTGGCGCCAGGAGCGGAACGGCATGTGGTCCCGGGCGGCCCTGATCTCCTACATCTTCAAAGTCCACCATCAAATCATGAATTATTGAAAAGGCGTACGGCGCAAGGTGCAAGGCTCACGATAACCGAAAGGGAGATCCGGTGGAGTGGGTTCAATGGAATGATCAGACCCTGCTGAACCACAACCTGATCTGTACCGGGACGACGGCTCTGATGATAGAAAAGGCGATAAAACAGAAACTGGAAAAGGAGAGACCTGACAGGTCTCTAAGATCGATCACGAAGCTCAAGTCAGGACCTCTGGGCGGGGGGATCAGCGCTCCGCCGACCGCTTGGCAGAAGGAACAGTCATCTGTTCGCCGGCTTGCCAATGGAGTGCGCCGCTCTATATCGCCTCGGCGCATCCCGGAAGCGTCACTTTGAACGAAAGGGGGAGGCACTCGATGGGAGAAAAGGATCATCTCTACATTCTGTGGACCAACGGCGACCCGATCACTGCAGAGAAAATGGTTTTCATGTACGGTGTGAATTCTCTGGTGCGGGGGTGGTGGAAGAAGGTTACGCTGATCATATGGGGTGCGCCGGCCCAATTGGCGGCCGAGAAAGAAGGAATCCAGAAGAAGATCAGGGAAGCTTTGGACGCTGGCGTACACATAACCGCGTGTAAGGCCTGTGCAGACCAACTGGGTGTGACAGAGATCTTGGAGAGAATGAATGTGGAGGTAAAGTACTGGGGTGAGCCGCTCACGGAGGTCCTGAAAAGCGGCCAGACGCTCTTGACCATTTAGGCCTGCGTATCCGCGACCGGAATCTGAGGTTAGGACCTGGCGTTCACCTTTGGACCCGCCGCAAAGTTTGTGGCGCGTCTCGAGAGTCGTTCGCGTCTTATCCCACCGCGCGGATCACCTCCCTGACCGTCATTTCCAGGCTTTCCCGCCTGTCGATCATCCGCGAAGCCGACTCCGCGCTTCTCCGAATTGCGTCGTTTGCCAGGCATTCCTCGATCGCCGCCGCCAATTTTCCGGTGTTCAGTCCGGCACGCCATATAGGTTTCGGCCCCAGGCGGGCGGCGTGCACCCTGTGGCCCCAGTAGTACTGATCGAGGACATGGGGGACGACGATCTGCGGAACGCCGCTTGCCGCGCTCGAAGCGGTTGTCCCTGCCCCGCCGTGATGGATGACGGCCGCCATTCTTGGAAAAAGCCGGAGGTGAGGATAGCCTTTGATGAAGAATACGTCTCTTCCCTCCTGTAGGCCCGAAGGGCCTTCCCAGAACCTGCCGATCACTACCCGCCGGCCGACCGAACGCGAGGCTTCCACCACGATGGAGACATTTTTCTCCTGATCCCGCACGGGCATACTTCCGAAACCGGCATAGACCGGTGCGGATCCGGCTCTCAAGAATTTCTCAAGATCCGGGCGGTCCTCGTGCTGCTGTTCCAGGTGGAGGTACCCTGTCTGTGCATGGCCGATCCCCACGTCCGGCGGGACATCGGCAATGGCCTTATCGGACGCCACAATCACCCGCTGCCCCAGGATGTGAAGCCAGGCGTCCCTGATGGGTCTCAGGCAGAGCTGTTTTCGTCTCCGGTTCAAAATCAAGGTGAGGTTGAACGAGTCCAGCATGCGTGCAATCTTCCAAGTCAACCGATTGTACCATCCCGGCAGCCCATGACGTCTGAAAGCCACAAAGGGGTGATGACTGGAAGGCAGGAGTTGGGGAGTGAAGACGATAAACCGGTAGGGAACCCCCATGAAATCCGCAACACTAGCCAGGGCAAATACCAGAGACGCCCCAACGACCAAGTCGGCGCCTTCGAGGATTCCCGGCAGCACATCAAACTGGGTTGCGATTTCCCTGCGCATGTAGGAGGTGAATCGAAACCCGGAAGCGAAGGAGTGGGCATCCTTCAGGCCGTCGATGAAGGCGGTGAAATTGCTTCCGAGGGGCCGAAAGGGACATCCCAGTTCCTTAGCCCACTGAGCCTTTTCAGGCGGCGCCGCCAGAAGCACTTCATGCCCGGCCGATTTCAAGGCCAGCGAAAGGGCCAACATTGGCTGCACATCGCCCCGGGAGCCGAACGTAGCCAGGACAATTCTCATGGCATTCCCCTATGTCACAACGTGCGTTCCCCGCCCCCATCCGCACTTCAAATTCTCGAGTATTGCTTTTCAAAGCATGACGACTTGCGGGGATCCGGGAGCGAGGCACCCTGATGAGCATGAAAATCAAATGGTTTCAGGATGATCTATTTCTTGAGGATGGCCGGGTCGCGCATGGGCTTTCCCTCGGCCAGATGTTCCCGGAACTTCCTTTCCCGGATCTGCCATGCAGGGCCGAAGCTGGCGCTGAAGAAACCTCCCAGCCTGTCGAACAGGCGCTGCCAGGCGGACGGGTAGGAGAGGGTGAGGACATCCTCCAGAAACGGGGTGATCTCCGCCAGCTTTTCTTTGGGGAGAAAGGCCCTGGCCCCCATGTCGACGGATTTTTCCAGGGCATCCAGGGTCAGGGCGTGGGCGGTCAGCATCACCGTGGGAAAACCCAGACTCACCGAGGCATTCAGGAGATCGAATCCCCGCACCCCCATGATGTCCAGGATCACCAGGTCGTAGGTCCAGGATCGGAGCAGATGATAGCCGGATTCGTAATCCGTGGCCCGGTCCAGCGACAAACCCTCGATTCCCTCCAGGCTCTCCTCGAGTGTGTCCAGGATGTCGGGCTCATCGTCCACCGCCAGAAGGCGCTTGTTCCTCAGTACGGATTCAGTCATGACCGACCTCTGTTCGCCCCGAACTGGTTACGTGTTCGTGATTCGTGTTCGTGATTCGTGTCCGCTATGAAGCTCAAAACTCAAAGCTGAAAGCTCAAAGGAAAAACCTCGGAAAGGTGCGCAACCGGGTTCTCGATTCCGCGCTCCGCGTTACAAAAACTGCCTACTGCCTACTCCCTACTGCCTACTCATCCTACGGGTTGTGCTTATCCTTGGTCAACCTTCTTCGCTCCTCATCCCGGATTTCCCTCCGAAGGAGCTTGCCTACCTTGGATTTGGGTAGCATATCCCTGAACTCGATATAGCTGGGCACCTTGTAGGCGGCAAGCCTGTCCCGGCACCACTTGAGGAGCTCTGAACCGCCCACTCCCCGGGCGTCCTCCTTCAGCACCACGATGGCCTTGAT
>JAFGPH010000264.1 GCA_016926135.1 Deltaproteobacteria bacterium | reverse complement strand
TACGACATCCTCGGGTTCCAGCCCCTCCTCTTCTTCGTGCTCCCGGCCGCAGGCTTTTTCTGTGTGGGCATCATGATGGCATTGTTCAATTATCTGGAACTGGTCTACAAGCGCAAGAGGGAGAAGAGGTGATGAAAGAGGCCAGACAACTCCTCTTCCTGGTTTTGCCCCTCTTGCTGTGCCTGCTCTTGCTGGCAGGATGCGAGACAGGGCACCGCTTTGTGCAGAAGAGCTCCTTCAAGGACGCGGACGGGATCATGATCGCCTTTGCAGGCCCCGTGGACGAAGCCTGGGCGAAGGATCTTTCCAACTACCGGGTTTACGAAAAACCGGACCCGGACATCCTGCTGGCCGTGAAGGAGGCGAGCCTTTCCCCGGACCGGAGAAACCTGCTCCTTCGGTTCAAGGAGGCGCTAAACCAGAAGGAGCCTCACGAGCTCACCATGAGCGGCATCCGATCCGAGGGTAAATCCGTCGGCACAGCCATCGTGAAGGTGAAAAAGCCCTACGCGGGGGTTCTCTTCTCCATCCTGATCGGCGCCATGCTTATCAACAACTTCGTATTCACGAAGTATCTGGGTCTGTGCGTCTTCTTCGGCACGTCCAAGAGGAAGACGACGGCTGTCGGCATGGGCGTCACCTTCACCATCGTGATGATTGCCAGCGCCATGATGTCGTGGTTCCTGTACCAGTTCGTGCTGAAACCCTTCCGGCTGGATTTTCTCCAGATCGTGGTTTTTATCGGGATGGTCTCCCTCTCGGTGCAGGCCGTGGATACCATCCTGAGGAAGGTGAATCCCGCCCTGTTCAAGGCCTTCGGGGTCTTCCTGGTGCTGGTGATCGCCAACTGCATCATCATTGCCGTGCCCTTGCTGCTTTCGGCCAACGAATACAATGCCGCGGAGAGCTTCATGCTCTCCCTGGGGGCTGGCGCCGGGTTTCTGATCGCGCTCTTCCTCATGTCCTCGGTCAGGGAAAGGCTGGAACTCGCCGACGTGCCCCCCACCTACCGGGGGCTCCCCATCGCCTTCGTGGTGGCCGGCCTCTTTGCCCTGGCCTTCATGGGGTTCTCGGGGATGAGCATCTTTTGATTGATTATTGACGATTGACTATTGAATATTGACGACATCAGAACGGTTATTACATAATTGAAGATTGGCGATTGAGCGTTGAGAGTAGTGGGTTTCCGCCAATGTTCAATACTTAATAATCAATATTCAATTCTTTGGAGTGCTTATGGATCCTGTGTTGATCAAACTGGCCCTCGGCGGTCTTGCGGTGCTCGGCTGCATCGGGCTCTTCTTCGGTATCGGCCTTGCCCTGGCCGCCCACAAGTTCGCGGTACAGGCCAACCCCAAGGTGGAAGAGGTCTTGGAGGTACTGGCCGGGGCCCAGTGAGGGGGTTGTGGCTACGCCGGGTGCGAAGGCTACGCAGAAGCGGTGGTGAACGATCCCGATGTGCCGCCCAACCTCTGTTTTCCGGGGAAGGCGGAGGTGGCCGAGGCGGTTGCCGAAATCACGGGCAAGAAAATGGCCGCCTTGGACAACGTGGTGGCCGGGATCCGATGCTCCCGCATCGAGGGAAAGGTGCAGCAGAAGTACCGCTATGTCGGCTATGGCTCCTGCACGGGTGCCAATATCGCCTTTGGAGGCCCCCAGGGCTGCCCTTACGCCTGCCTGGGATTCGGGGAGTGCGCGGCAGCCTGCCCCTTCGACGCCATCACCATGGTGGACGGTTTCCCCGTGGTGGACCCTGTAGCCTGTGTGGGTTGCGGCACGTGCGTGCGCACCTGCCCCAAGAAAATCATCGAACTGATGCCCCTGAAGGCAAGGGTCTGGGTTCCCTGCAGCACCCGGGAGCCCGGCAAGCAGGTGAAGGAAGTGTGCCAGGTGGGATGCATCTCCTGCAAGATGTGTGTGAAGGTGTGCCCTGCCAAGGCGGTCAGCATGGAGGACAACCTGGTCGTGATCGACTACAAGAAGTGTTTGGAATACGGGCCCGAGTGCAAAGAGGTCTGTGTAGAAAAGTGCCCCAGGCACATCTTCCGCTATTACCGGGCCGGGCAGAAGGCCGGGGAAGAGGTCCGGGCCGCCGCCTGATTCCGGGGACGAAGAGGTTGCCAAAACTCACGGATTATGGTAGGGGCACTGATGATACAAAGGGAGGGGTAACATGAAGACGTCGAATTCATTCTCTTGGGAAGACATGCGCGTAGGGCGCAGGTCTTTTCTGAAGTTGTCCGGCCTGCTGGGGCTCGGTGCGGCCTCCGGCTTGATCATACCCGCTGCCGCGGAGGCGGTGAAATTTGACCGGAAGACCTACAAGGTGTCCAGAACAAGGCTCGCCATGGGGACGATCGTCTCCATGACCCTCATGCATTCCTCAAGGGACCGGGCCGAGGAGGCCCTGGGTCTGGCCCTTGACGAAATCGACAGGGTGGCAGGCCTCATGAACCGGTTTCAGGGCGCCACGGCCATTTCCTGCTTGAACAAGGAAGGATGCCTCAAGGGCACTCCCCCCGAGTTGGCCTTTGTGGTGGACCGCGCCCTGCACTACAACAAGCTCACCGGCGGGGCCTTTGATCCCACGGTCAAGCCTGTGGTGGACCTCTTCCAGTCGAAGTTTGAAAAGGGAAAGCCCCTTACAGCTTCAGAGGCGGAAGTGCGCGAACTGCTGAGGCTCGTGGACGCCCGGAAGGTGGAGGTCAGCGGTCGCACCGTGTCCTTCAGGACACCGGGTATGGGCATCACATTGGACGGGATCGCGAAGGGCTTTATTGTGGACAAGGCGGCCGAGGTCCTCTCCGCCCACGGCATCACGGATTATCTCATCAACGCAGGCGGCGACATCCGGACCACGGGAAGCGCCGACGGCGGCAGGCCATGGGCCGTCGCCATCCAGGATCCCTTCAAGAAGAGGGAGTATCCCGATGTAGTGCACATGAAAGACGGGGCCATTGCCACTTCAGGGAACTACGAGGTTTACTACGACAGGGAAAAGATGTTCCACCACATCGTCAACCCCAGGACCGGGATTTCGCCGGCCCACTCGACCAGCGTCTCCGTCATGGCCAAGACCACCATGGAAGCGGACGCCCTTTCCACCAGCGTCTTTGTCATGGATCCGGGGCCAGGCACCGCGTTCATCAATTCCCTCCCCGACTGTCACAGCTTGGTCATTGACCGGAAAGGCAATCTCCTCCGATCGAAGGGCTGGAAGAGCGGAACGCGCGTTTAGGGGCTGCGCAAAAAAATTACTTGGACAAAACGGTCTATCAAGCGTTCGCCCTGAGGTATCGAAGGGCGAAGGTAGCGTTCATGCTTCGATACCTCAGCACGAACAAGTCCGGTCATACACTTGTCCAAGTTCTTTGTCCGCAATCCTTTAGAGGCATGGCCTCTTTCTATGGATTCACCTGTCCTGCGCGAGGGTTCGCATATCGAACCCTCCCATTTTTTTGCGCCTAAACACGCATGATTACATCTACGTTCACCTCCGCAGATGAAGATCCCCCTCTCCCCCCTTTTGGGTGGAGAGGGAGATTTTCATCCTCGGGGGTGGGCAGGAGCAGTAGCGCGACCATGTGCGTTCAGACTGAGGGGACTTGGGGTGATGCGGTCGGTCTCCTGATCCTCCACAGTTTCCCCCGGCCACAGCCGCTTTCCCATCCTTCTCCACTCGGTCTATCTTGTCCGGGATGCCCTCTGCATTGCCTCCGCCTTTTCTATGATTATGGTATACCATTAAGGCCTTGAGCCGCCCTGGACGCGTGGGGGAGATCAAGCGCGTCCGGGTAATCAAACTCATGATCCGAGGAGTGTAGCGTGCAGAACGACTACCACATCCTGTCTTCTGCGGAGGTCTTTCAGGAAACAAAATCTTCACTCCACGGTCTCTCATCCGGGGAGGCCGCGACACGCCTTTCAAAATATGGTCCGAACCAACTGATCGAGAAGGCCAAGAGAACCATTCCGGCCATGTTCTTTGACCAGTTCAAGGACTTCATGATTCTGGTGCTTATGGCCGCCGCGGTGATTGCGGGCCTTACCGGAGAAGCATCGGATACCATTGCGATTGCCATCATCGTCATCCTGAACGCCGTCATTGGATTCATCCAGGAATTTCGTGCGGAGAAGGGCATGGCTGCGCTCAAACGCATGGCCGCCCCGGATGCGCTCGTGCTGCGCGACGGAACGCCGACCATGGTCCCGGCCTCTTCCATTGTGCCGGGGGACGTGGTTCTTCTGGATGCCGGAAAGATTGTGCCCGCTGATTTGCGCCTCACTGAGGTGATCCAACTGAAAATCGGGGAGGCCGCCCTTACCGGCGAGTCCATGCCGTCAGAAAAGCACACGGAGGCCCTGGAGGAAAAGGACCTCCCCATAGGCGATCGAAGGAATCTGGCTTACAAGGGTACTTCCGTCATGTACGGCCGAGGTGCAGGAGTCGTCGTGGCTACAGGCATGGACACGGAGCTCGGGAAGATCGCCACAATGCTCCAGGAGGAAGAAGAGGTCAAGACACCTCTCCAGAAACGGCTTGCCCAGTAAGGACAGAGATGCTCATGTGATCGGCGATCCGACCGAAACCGCCCTCGTCTCTTTTGCTGAGGAGCGCGGATTTAGTAAGGAAACCCTGCTGCGCTCATACCCGAGGATCGCAGAAATTCCCTTTGATTCGGACCGCAAGTGCATGACCACCATTCACCGGTCTTCAGACGGCGGTTATATCTCCTTCACCAAAGGAGCCCTGGAAAATGTCAGTGAGTGGGCCAGCTTCACCCCGGAGTCGGGCGATTCAATCCCGTTTGACAAGGACGCTCTCATGAGGGCCGGAGAACGCATGGCGGCCGAAGGGCTGAGAACCCTGGGAATCGCCATGCGGCGATGGGACAGGGTCCCCGATGACCTAACGCCGGAGGCTGTTGAATCAGAGCTCACCATGTTGGGCATCGTCGGGATGATGGACCCTCCGAGGGAGGAAGCGAGAGAGTCTGTGGATTTGTGCAAAACCGCAGGGATCCGCCCTGTCATGATCACGGGGGATCACCAATCAACGGCCATGGCCATCGCGAAAAGGCTGGGAATCATTGAAGACGGGTCCGAGGCGATGATAAGCGGTCCCGAACTGGAGAGACTCTCTTTCGAGGAATTCAAAAAACAGGTTGAAAACATCCGCGTCTACGCAAGGGTATCGCCGGCGCAGAAGCTCAAAATCATCAAAGCCCTGCAGGAGAGGAATCAGTACGTGGCCATGACCGGTGACGGGGTCAATGACGCGCCTGCGCTGAGGCGGGCGGACATCGGTGTGGCGATGGGGGTGACCGGAACGGATGTCTCCAAAGAGGCCGCCCACATGATTCTCCTGGATGACAACTTTGCAACGATTGTCAAGGCCGTGAAGGAAGGGCGGCGCATCTTTGACAACATACGCAAGTTCATCAAGTATACCATGACGAGCAATGCGGGCGAGCTTTGGACGTTGTTTCTTGCGCCACTTCTGGGGTTGCCCATTCCCCTCCTGCCCATTCATATCCTGTGGATCAACATTGTGACAGACGGTCTTCCCGGGCTTGCCCTTGCAGCGGAGCCGGCGGAGAAAAATGTGATGAAAAAACCACCGAGACCTCCTCATGAGAGCATATTTGCCCACGGGCTGGGAATCAGCATCATCTGGGTCGGACTTCTCATGGGTATGGTGTGC
>JAFGPH010000263.1 GCA_016926135.1 Deltaproteobacteria bacterium | reverse complement strand
GCCATCTCCCTGGATGCCCGCCAGGATCCGGATTTTCGATTCGCGGCACGTTTCACCCGGGAGGTCATAGGGTTCATGGAGGATTTCGGGTTGCGGGAGAGGGCGGCCCTGAATGTCAATATCCCCGGCCTGCCCCCTGAGCAGATCACCGGTGTGGCCATCACCCGACAGGGTGTGGGGAGATTCGAAGAGCGGTTCGATCGGCGTATCGACCCACGGGGCAATGTCTACTACTGGCTCTCAGGGGAGACCCCTGTGGAGGAAGGGATGCCGGATGCCGACGGAAAGGCCTTGAAAGAGGGACAAATCACCATCACGCCCATCAGCTATGACCTCACCTGCCTGGAGGAGTTCGCTAGGCTGAAGGCCTGTCCGCTGCCGGACCTGCGAAAGATCCTGGGTAAAGGAGGGATGGAGGGGCATGAGGCGTGAATATCCGGAAGCCCCCATCATGGGGGTCGGGGGGATCGTCTTTCAAGGTGAATCGGTGCTTCTGGGCAAGAGGGCAAAGGAGCCGGGAAAAGGGAGCTGGACCCTGCCCGGGGGTGCCGTTGAACTGGGAGAGACCCTCGAGGACGCCGTGAAAAGGGAACTCCTTGAAGAAGCGTCGATCACCATCCGGATCGGTGGGCTCGCGAGGCTGCTGGAGCGGATCGTGCGGGACGAGGCGGGGAGAGTTCGGTACCACTACATCATTGCGGACTACTGGGCCTGGAGGGTCTCGGGCGAATTGCGGCCGGGCTCCGACATCAGCGACGCCCGGTTTGTGCCCCTGAACGGAATGCACGGCATGGGTCTTGCCAGGGAGGTGGTGGAGACGATCCTCACGGCTGCCCGGATGAGGAATCTCAGGCCAGGGCCTTCTTCAGGTCCGCATAATTCTTGTCAAGGGTGAGGATTCTCCTGAACAGGGAGAGACAGATGAAGGCCATGAAACGGAAGGCCAGCTCCGACCCCGTTTGGATATAGTCCTGGAAATTCTCCCTGTCTGTGAAGGCCAGCGTGCAGGGGGTGATCGTGATAATACTGGCGGATCTGGGCTTGTCGTCAATGAGGGCCATCTCGCCGAAGATCTCCCCACAGCCCAGTTCTCCGAGGGTAATTTCATCATACTGCTCTGAGGAGGTTACCACCTTGACCTTTCCCTCTACGATCATGTAAGCCCCCTCCCCCACGTCTCCCTCTGCGAAGAGCACCTGCCCTCGGTCAGCGTGC
Organism: Deltaproteobacteria bacterium; assembly: GCA_016926135.1. Next base: position 2,848 of record JAFGPH010000263.1, on the reverse strand, counting down.
CTCAATTCCCGGAAAACGGTCAAGGCTTCCTCCCGTGTGATGGAGGGGAAAAAATTCCCTTTGGGCTTCGGGGGGACTTCCAGGTCCCGCGGCCGTGCCAGCCGCTCCCTGTCACCACCCACAAGCAGGGCCAGGGCATTGATAGCCGTCCTGTACTTGTCGTTCAGATTCCTCAATCGTTCCGGGAGGGTGTTGTAGAGCCGATAGATCAAGTCATAGGTGTAAGGCGCGCTTGTCTGAAGAAGTTTCTCGAAACCCTCTCTGGTGAGCACGCCGATGCGTGCCTCGTCGGTGGCCGCCCTGATGGTGGCGGTCCTCAGCACATTGTAGAAGAGGCTGATCTCCCCGAAGATCTCTCCCGGCCTCAGGGTTGCCAAGGGGGTGTCATCGACGAGCACCGTCACTTCGCCTTCCTTGATGAAGTACATCTCCTGTCCGGACACGTTCTGACGGCAAATGGTCTCCCCTTTACCGTACAGCCGGGTTTCCGAGAAGATCAGGTTGAGGTGTTCATTGTTGAGGGTACCGAAGAGGGCACCGCTGATATTCTGGCAAATCAGGTCCAGCTCGGTCTTCTGCAGTGCCCCTCGTTCGCCCTGCACAGGAAGCAGCAGGTCATCGATGTATTCGATCAGGTCCTTTCTGAACTTTCCGGGCATTCTCATGAAATCCTGGGAGATCTTCTTTGCCTCCTCCACATAGAGGTATTTCTGTTCCTGGATTTTTCTGAGAACCAGATATTCCTTCAAGGCGGACGTGCCGGCAAATCCGGCCAGGAAAAGGTAGGGGTCCTGCTCCAGAACAGAGGCGGTGAACAAGGGCTCGAAACCCGTCTTGGTGAGGCCCTCCCTCCCCCGCCTCACAAAAGTCCGATACGTCTTCGCCACGGAAGAAGCCTGGGCCTCATGGATCAGCAAAACGTCATCATGGGAAAGGGGCTGGATCTGCTCGGCCACCACATCGAAGTCGTGTCCCATGCTGCGCAGCATCAGGATCACGGCCTTGTTGTTGATCCCGCGACCCGAGACGTTGCTGTGGACATCGGCGCTGTAAGCCGGGGGGCTGAAGAGCAGTTTCCCGTAGTTATCGGTGGCGTGCAGGCGGAGCCAGGTTTTCTTGGCCAGGCACCAGAGACCGATTTTCTCGGCGCCTATGAGCGGGTCCTCCCCCTCGATGTTGAGATGGCCCACGTCCAGTGTCACCCCGAAGTTCCTGACCTTCAATTCCTCGGGCAGCCTGCCCGAGATCTCGTCAAGGGAGGCCAGGAAATTCTCGGCACTCTGGACCTCTTTGGTCTGACAGTAGTTTTCAAAGGTCACCCTCACATCGCTCCCCCGGGCCACCGCGACCAGTTCAGCCATTCTTTCGGGCTGAGACGGATCGATGAGGTGAATCACGACGGAGCCTGCGCCGATATCGCGGGCCAGACGGATGGTTTCGCACTGGATGTCAAAGCAGTTGAGCGGGTTGTAGAAAACCTGGGCTCCGCGCTTGGGATCGGGAAAGGGGGTATACGGCCCTACAATCGGGGAGTGAATGTCGATCTTGAGCCCGCACCGCGCGCAGGCCTCTCTGATTTGTCTGCGTTTCAGGGGAGACAACTCCTCGGGGAGGATCCTCCTGTAATTGAAGGGATGAAAGTCCACACTCAGCTCAAGGCCTTCGAGGTTCTCTCTCCTCGCCTTGTCAACGAGGGCCAGCGGATCGAAGATCTGGTTCTCCCAGAAGGAAACCCCAATGACCCGCCAGGGGTGCTCGATCTTCTTCCAGGTTTCCGTGGGAAGCTGATTCAGGAGGAACTGGTTCTGGTACTCGTCGGCAAATCTGGTAATGAATGCGTCAAGGTCACCTTCATTCTTTGCGGCGTAGAAGAAGAAGAACGGGGCATGCTCGTAAAGCCAGGCCGCCTTCATGAGAAAGACGGGGGAACCGGTCAGGTGGTATAGGGCATGGTCCGGGCCCGTCTCCCCGGCAAGACGCAGGAGATGGGAAAGTGTCGCAGAAGAAATCCGATAGCCGTATTTCGCCTCTGACCGATACCCGGCAAGTGCGGCAAGGGCCTCCTCCCTGCCAAGACCCAGATCAAGGAGGTCACGGAGACTCTTTGCACAATAGAAATCCGTTTCCAGCAGGCTGTTCCGGATCGCCTCCCGGGCCTTTCCTTTCCATAAACCTGCCGCACGCGTTGTGCCGGTCGGTACCATGGTGCTTTTTGGACCACCCGCTCGAATAATGGCCCCGGGCCAATCCGGGACAGGATCTCGAAGCCTCATCATCGGATGAGACGAAAACACCTCTTCCAGTGAGGCCAGGACCAGTAGACAATGAAGGCTTTGCCCTTCACGGCGTCAAAGGATACAAAGCCCCAGAACCTGCTGTCGTAACTGTGATCGCGGTTGTCCCCCATGACAAAATACCGGTTTTCGGGAACCGTGACAGGACCGTAACTGTAACCGCTGCCTGGGTTATGTCTCCCGCCGGACGCATCTGTGTAATGGCCGTACTTGTCTTCATAGATTTTGCCGTTGACGTACGTCTTCCCCTGGATGATTTCCAACCGGTCCCCGGGCACTCCGATGACTCGCTTGATGAAGTCCTTGGTGCGGTCAACCGGGTAGATGAACACGATCACGTCCCCTCTCTCCGGTTGGCCCAGGGGGACGAGTGTCTTGCCGGTGAAGGGAATTTTGATACCGTATATGAACTTATTCACAAGGATATGATCGCCTATCTGCAGGGTCGGTTCCATGGAACCGGAGGGGATCTTGAACGCCTGAACGACAAAGGTCCTTATGAAGAGGGCAAGCAGAACGGCGATGGCCGCCGCCTCCAGGTACTCCCTGAGGAT
>JAFGPH010000262.1 GCA_016926135.1 Deltaproteobacteria bacterium | reverse complement strand
TCTGCCCGGTTCCCAGATCAGCCTGAAACCCATCAAGGACTTTGATTCCCTGATCGGCACGGTTCATGAGTTCAAGATCCTGAAATATAACAAACGGCGATCCAATATCGTCCTGTCCCGGAGGGCCATCCTGGAGGGCGAACGGGCCTCCCTCAGGGAAGAGACGCTCAAGAATATGCAGGTGGGTGCCGTGTTGCGGGGGGTCGTCAAGAATATCACCGAATATGGTCTTTTTATCGACCTGGGCGGGATCGACGGGTTGCTTCATATCACCGACATGTCGTGGGGGCGGGTGGGGCACCCGTCGGAGATGTATCAGGTCGGGGATGAGATCACCGTGAAGGTGCTCAACTACGATGAGAATACCGGCAGGGTCTCTCTGGGGCTCAAGCAGCTCAAGTCCGATCCCTGGACCGATGCGGATCAGAAGTATCCGGTGGAAACCCGGATCAAGGGCAAGGTGGTAAGCCTTGCCGATTACGGTGCCTTTGTGGAGGTGGAAGAGGGAATCGAAGGCCTGATCCATGTGTCCGAGATGTCATGGACCCGAAAGATCCGGCATCCCTCCCAGGTGGTCAAGGTGGGTGACTTGGTGGAGGCCATGGTGTTGAACATCGACACGGGAAACAAACGCATTTCCCTTGGGCTCAAACAGGCCGAACCGAATCCCTGGGATGTTATCGGAGAGAGATACCCCGTGGGGACGACCATAGCCGGCAAGATCAAGAATATCACCGACTTCGGTATTTTCATCGGCATCGATGAAGGAATCGACGGGCTGGTTCATATCTCGGACATCTCCTGGACCCGAAGAATCAAGCATCCCTCCGAGCTATACAAGAAGGGCCAGGAAGTTCAGGCGGTCGTCCTCAACATCGACAAGGAGAACGAGCGCTTTTCCCTGGGGATCAAACAGCTCGCTGCAGATCCATGGGATCACGTGCCCGTGAAATACCGGCCCGGGACGCGGGTCACCGGCACCGTGACGAATGTGACGGACTTCGGCGTCTTTGTGGAACTCGAAGAGGGAATCGAGGGCCTGATTCACGTCTCAGAACTCTCCAAGGAAAAAGGCGGCAACCCCCTGAGCAGGTTCAACGTGGACGACGTCATCCAGGCCAAGGTGATCAACGTCTCCAAGGGAGAAAAGAAGATCGGCCTTTCCATCAGGAAACTGGAAGAGAGCGAGGAGAGGGAGATCTACAAAAGCTACCTGGATGCTCGCAACGGCGCCACCTCGAACTTGGGAGAACTCCTGAGAAAGGGGATGATGGACCTGCAGAACCGGGCACAAGGTTCCGACGAAGCACAGACGGAAACGGCCGGTTCCGAAGGGGCCCGGCCGGAGGGAGAGGAGACGGAAGAGAAGGATTCGACCTCCTAAAGCCACAACCTCGGGACTTTCTGCGCTCTTGACGGTGGATGGAGGCATTCCCCGGCACCTGTTCCGGATTCCGACTTCTGCCCCGTGATCCCTTCCGTACGAACATGACAGGAAAGAAACACCCCATACTGAGCGTGCTTGCGATCCTTGTGGCTGCCGTCGTATTTCTTGGCGCCGCCATGGCGGTGATCCTCAGCATCTTCGGGCCCTCCTCGGCTTTTTCCTTCAGAGAGCGGATAGGGGTGATCAACGTGGAGGGCACGATCATTGACTCGGAACCTATCCTGAACCAGTTGGTGGATTTCAAAAGGGACAAGAGCATCAAGGCGATCGTCATGCGGGTGAACTCTCCAGGCGGGGGAGTGGCCCCTTCCCAGGAAATCTACCGTGAGATCAGGAAGACCATAAAGACCAAGAAGGTGATCGCCTCCATGGGAAATCTGGCCGCTTCGGGAGGATACTACATTTCCTCGGCGGCCGACAAGATCGTGGCCAGTCCGGGGACCCTGTCGGGCAGCATCGGTGTGATCATGGAGTTCGTTCAACTGGAAGATCTGCTGAAGAAACTGGGGGTGGGGCTCGAGGTCGTCAAGACCGGCGAGTTTAAAGACATCGGTTCTCCCCACCGGAAGATGTCGGAGCGAGACAGGGGCCTTATCACAGCCCTGATTCAGGAGATCCAGACCCAATTCGTGGAGGCCGTGGCAAGGGGAAGGAACCTCCCGGTGGAGAAGGTCCGGGAGATAGCGGATGGCCGCATCCTCTCCGGTGCACGCTGCAAGGAACTGGGACTGGTCGACATGCTGGGCAATTTCCAGGATGCCGTCGACCTGGCAAAGCAGATGTCCGGAATCGAGGGGGAGGTAACGCTGGTCTACGCCAGAAAGGCGAGAGGGATGCTGTGGGAGTTGCTCTTTGACGATGCCATGGAATCCGCATATCGGGCGGCCAGAAATGTCCTTCAGACCCAGGTCGAGTACAGGTGGAACGGCTTCCAAAACTGATCGAAACGGACTAGAGAAAGCTGCTCACATCCCCTTTCCCCTCGCGAAGCACCTCCGGGAGGTCATCGATCAGAGAAACGACGCTGGAAGGTGCAGGAATCAAGGGGCCTCCATCAATCACCATCTCCACGTAGGGACGGAACTGCTCTTGAATGGCGTAAGGGTCATCGAGACCGGCGCTGGTGGTGATGATTGGTCTGCCGAGGGTCTGGACCATGGCAAGGCAGATGTTGTTTTCGGGAACGCGGATCCCTACTGTCTTCCTTTTGGCCAGCATGATTTTGGGAACCAGCTGGGTCGCCTCCAGGATGAAGGTGTAAGGGCCGGGGAGGTGCCTCTTCATGGTTTTGTACGCGTAGTTGGAGACCTTGGCGTAGCGGCTGATCTCCTTGAGACCGTCGCATACCATGGAAAGGGGCTGCTTGAAGGCACGATCCTTCAACCGGTGGATGAGTTGGATCCCTTTTTTGTTGTAGAGGTCGCAGCCTATCCCATAAAGGGTGTCTGTGGGGTAGGCAACGAGGCCGCCCTTTTCCAGGGCTTCGCATACCCGGTGGATGAGACGCTTCTGAGGGTTCTGGGGATTGATGGCAATGATCATGATCGTGACATATAGACTCCCAACGGGGGCTTTGTCAACCGGGATGACCCAGAGGTCCGTCCTCCCCATGGACCTCACACCTGCGATTCGGGCAAGGCCAGCGGAGAAAGTCACTTCCTGCCTCCCTGGAATGGGTCCGGCCGGGTCTGGGGTCGGGGTCATCCTTGATCGTTAGGGAGGATGGATGTCATGGCTCCTGCTACGCTGTATGCCCTGTTAGCCCTTCTCTTCGGTCTGATTCTCGGTAGTTTTCTCAATGTGTGCATCTACCGGATCCCTTTCCACCGCTCCATTGTCCATCCGCCTTCGCGCTGCCCTCATTGCGGGACCGGGATTCGGTTCTATGACAACATTCCCCTGTTCAGCTACATCCTCCTTCTGGGAAAGTGCCGGTCCTGCCACGGCGCGATTTCCCTGCGATATCCCCTGGTGGAACTGACGACCGGCCTCTTGAGCGCCGCTCTCTTCATGAGGTACAGCCTCTCCCTTTCCTACTTCATGTTCCTCGCCTTCTGCGCTTCCCTCCTCGTGGTAGCCTTCATCGATATCGACCACAAGATCATCCCGGACGTCATCTCCCTTCCCGGAATTGTGACCGGTCTTGGTCTTTCCCTGCTTCCCGCGAACCCTGTTTCCATTCTGGATTCTTCCATCGGGATCATCCTGGGTGGGGGTTCGCTCTACACGGTTGGCATCGTCTACCGATGGCTCAGGGGGCAGGAGGGCATGGGGGGAGGAGACATCAAGTTGCTTGCCATGATCGGGGCATGGATGGGGTGGAGAGCACTCCCCTTTGTCATCCTCATCTCCTCGCTCAGCGGCACGATCATCGGCGGAGGATCCCTCCTGCTCTCACGCCGCAGGTTGAGCGAGACGATTCCCTTTGGCCCTTTCCTGGTACTGGGATCCCTTCTCTATCTTTTCTTCCAGAGGGAGATTCACATGCTCTGGTACACCTATATGAATCTGAGGTGACGAGGACGTGCCTTGAGAATCCCTATCTACAGCCTGCGAACCGGGATACTGGCCCAGTTGGTGTTCCTGATCGTGGCCGCCATGCTCCTCATCCATGTGGTGGAGGTGAAATTCTCCGAAAGGGATCTCATCCAGGCAAAGGCCCATTCCGCACGCCTTCTGATCCTGGCCCTGGAGCAGAACCTGGGCTTCCTGTTGAGCGGGCAGGAGAATGATCTTCGGAGGGCGGCCGGGAGCCCCATCTTCCAGGCCGGTCTGGACAGGTTGCTCTTGGGTGGGGGTTTTGAGGAGGCGGTTCTGGTTGACCGGAGAGGGGACCGGGTCTTCTCCGGGGGCGAGACGGCCGGGAGTCGTGAGCAGGGTCTCTTCCTGGCAAGGGAGACCCTGAAAACGGCTACCTGGTCCACCCGTTTCGCCGGGACCATCTGGGGGGTCATCTGGCTCAGCCCCAGGGATCTGATCGTCTCGGCTCCCCTTTCCCGGGACGGAAAGTCCCTGGGGGCGGTGTCCGTTCGTGCCCCTCTGGGACCGATCTATGAGACCCTTCGGAAATCCCAGAAGCTTACCTTAGTCTACATCCTTCTGGATACGTTCATCCTCACCGTCGTGGGGATCGTTCTCCTCTCCCGAATCGTGGTCAAACCGATCCACAGGCTGCTCAAGATGACCAAGGAATACAAGGACGGGGAGATGATACCCATGGTGTCGGAGAGTGCCAGAAATGAGATCGGAGAACTCTCCCGCTCATTCACCGTCATGCTCAAGCGACTGCAAGAGAACAAGAAGGATCTGAAGGCCCATATCGCCTCGCTGGAGGAGGCGAACAAGGATCTCCAGCAGGCCCAGAAGGATCTCATTCGATCCGAAAAGCTTGCCTCCGTCGGGCGCCTCGCAGCAGGGATAGCCCATGAAATCGGTAACCCCATCGGCATCTGTCTCGGCTACCTGGAGTTGCTCAGGAAGGGGGACGTGACGGAGGAGGAAGGGAGGGATTTTCTGCATCGCATGGAGGCGGAAATCACCCGAATCAACCGGATCATCCGGCAGTTGCTGGATTTCTCCAGAACCTCCAGTGAAACGCTTGGATGGATTCATGTCCACGAGGTCATTCTGAACACCCTGGGCATCCTCAAGCCTCAACCCATGATGCAGGGAGTCCACATCCGGTACACCCCGGATGCGGGTGACGACCTTCTCATGGCAGACGCAAACCGGTTGCAGCAGGTGTTCCTGAATATTATCATGAACGCTGCCGACGCCCTCAGCGATGACGGGGGGGGCGGCCCGCAGGGGGCGGGAAGGTCCCTGACGATCGGGACAAGGAATACCGAAAAAGGCATTGAAATCGAATTTACCGACAGCGGCAGGGGAATCCCTGAGGAGTACTTGACCCGCATCTTTGATCCGTTCTATACCACCAAGGAGCCTGGAAAAGGGACCGGCCTGGGGCTCTCCGTGGTTTACAGCATCGTGGAAAGCATGGGCGGCGCCATTCGGGTGGATAGCTCCGTGGGCAAAGGGACGACTTTTGTGGTGACCCTGCCGCTCGATCAGAAGAGGGAATAAGCGCCTCCATGTCGGGAGGAGCGGCGAGTGGAGAGACAAGCGGGCCGTCAAGGGAGATGGGGATGTCCGGCAAGACTGTGCTGATCATCGATGACGAAGAGAACATGCGCCATATGCTCCAGGTCATGCTGAAGAAGGCCGGGTTCGAGGCGGAGACCGCCTCCGACGGATTGGACGCTCTGGCGGCCATGGACCGGGCCCACTTCGATTACATCCTCTGCGACCTCAAGATGCCCAGGATGGACGGCATGGCCTTTCTCAAGGAGGCCCGGGAGCGGTTCCCGGAAAAGACCTGCATCATGATGTCCGCTTACGGCACCATGGAGACCGCGCTGGAAGCCATGAAACTCGGGGCCTATGACTACATCTCAAAACCCTTCAAACAGGACGAAGTGCTCCTGACCCTGAGGAAGGCGCAAGAGAGAGAAAGACTCAAAGAGGAGAACCTGGAGCTGAAGAGCAAGATCAGCGAGATCGAAGACAAGTACTCCTTCAATAACATCGTGGCCCGGAGCGAAGCCATGGCCCAGGTGTTCGACCTGGTCCGGAGGGTGTCGGATCACAAGACGACGGTGTTGATCACGGGGGAGAGCGGTACGGGCAAGGAGCTCATCGCCAAGGCCGTTCACCTGAACAGCCCGAGGGCGTCGGGACCCATGGTGGCGATCAACTGTGGGGGCATTCCTGAAAATCTGCTGGAGAGCGAGCTTTTCGGTTACAAGAAGGGCGCTTTTACGGATGCGGTGAAGGACAAACCCGGCCGCTTCGAAGAGGCCGACGGGGGCACCGTGTTCCT
>JAFGPH010000261.1 GCA_016926135.1 Deltaproteobacteria bacterium | reverse complement strand
TTGAAGGCTTCTCCACCGCTCGCCTTGATCACATCAATGATCTCTTTGTAGGGCGCTACTGTCTCCACGGCGTTCCTCGATTCCCTTCGTCCGTCTTAGTGTTCGAGCCGCTGCAGCCGGGCAAGGGTCTCCATCACCCGCTTGGACCCATATTTATTGACCAATTGCTTCAGTCCGATCTCCATGTCCCCCCGCTTGACCTCCTCCGCCTCGGGCCTTACCACCTCCCTTTCCTCGTATGTCAGGGCACCGAACGTGCAAGCGTCCACACACATGGGCACATCAAGGGGCGGGACATTTTCGCACATGTCACACTTGAGCGGGAGACCTGAATCCGGCTCTTTGAAGGCATCCCTGGATGGGCAGGAGGCCGGGCAGAAGGTGCACTCGTCGTATTCCTTTCCATCGATCATGTAGCGGTTTCGTCCGTTACACTCCGCCTCGGTGTATTCGCCCGCTCGTATGGGAACAAAGATGTCCCTCACTTCATCCATGACCACCATGATCCGGGAGCGTGCGGGGTTCACGGAGCTGTACTTCGGTACGGCGTGAAAGGCGGAACAGGCGATCTCACACGCCCTGCAGCCCACGCACTTCTTGGTATCCACCTTGATTTCTTTGACGATTTTGGTGTTCTTGCCGTTCTTGTCCACGACGAAGCCCCCTTCTTCATTCCGTCTTTTTCTTGGCCCTGGGGTCCTGGAGGGCAGTGACTTCATTGCCTGTCAGAACGCCTCTCTGGATGAGGTCTTCCGCCACATAGCCCAGGTTCAATCTCTCCAGGGTCTCTTTGGTGGGAATCCCGTCAAACGTCCACCCCTTGAAGTCATAATATTTGGTCAGCAGCAGCTGCTCGTACTCCTCATTCCTGACTGCCCAGTGATCCTCCGGAGGTCTCTCCATGGACCTTCTCAGCCCCGCCCGGTTGTTAAGGGCCCTTATCAGGTTCCGGTTCCTCTGGAAACATTCCCACAGTCTGTCCTTGTCGAACTCGATTCCCGTCGCGTGGGTGATGATCTCCGGCATATTCCATACGTGATATCCGGTGGTGCCGCCGAACTGACCCCGGAAAGAGGAGACGAATCCGCAGAATCCCAGGGAATCATCCAGGTAGTGCATGCACTCGTTCCAATCGGTGATGGCGCACATGGCGTCGTCGGGCAGCTGATCCCGTTTCTCCCATTGCCGGAACCATTCGACGAACTTCTTGTCCGGGACCGCGGTCCACTTCCGGATGAACTCCTCCTTCAGCTCGGGGTCCGTGATGGGGTCCTGCGGGAAGGAGCCTTCGATCTGGGTGATGGCCATGTCCTCCCCGGTGGCGATCATGAGGAAATAGGCCGGATTGAGTTTGCCCAGCTTGATGGGCAACTGTTCAAATTTTTTGACCGTGTTGTGATCGAATTTCTCGGCGCCTTTGCCGATGATGGCGGCCGCACCGGAAGTTCCGTGGGCGAGGACATCTCCGATGCCCTCTCGATGAGCGATCTTGTCAATCAGGTAGTAGAACCTGCCCCTCACGTCGGAGGGCATCCCGGGAAAGTCTTTTTCCGTCAGAATCCCGGCCTCCAGGAGCTCCAGGGCAAAGGCGACAACCTGCGGTGTTGAGTAGGAGTCAAGCCCCAGGTCCTGGGAAACACCCAGTATCTCGTAGGTAAAGTCCAGTTCCTGGAAGGAGGCCATGTGATAGGTATCTTTGCCGTAGCATTTGTAGGAAAACCGTCTTCGACCGGGCCAGTGGATCACGTTGTGGCATGCCTTCGGACAATTCCAACAGCCGGTCTGGCGGCTCATGTGGTCGTACTTGAGGTTCCGCCATCTCTCTTCGAGCGTGGCGCTCCAGAAGTTCTTTCGGCGGATCCTGGCGTTACCCCAGGAAAAGTTGTTGTGATGGAAGCTGTCATCCTCATCGACCGCCATCCAGTCCCCGATATTCGGGTTCGCATCAAGCTCCTTTCTCAGACGCGAGCACATCTCCCAGAGTTCGGCGGGGTGGGCGAGATACACGTCTTTGGTCCCCCGGACGGCAATCGCCTTCAGCCTTTTGGCCCCCATAACGGGTCCGACCGTTCGGGCGGCGCTGGAGTTGCCGCAATCGATCGAAGCCATCATGACCCTGTTCTCCCCGGCCGGACCGACGGCTGCCACCCATGCCCTCTTGTCGTTCAGCTCCTCCTGGATCAGCCGCTGGGTGTCATACATCCCTTTTCCCCGGAGATGTCTTGCATCACGGATCTCAACCTTGTCGTTGTGAACGGCCAGGTAAACCAGGTCGGGAGACTCACCGCGAATGACGATCCGGTCATAACCGGCCATTTTCATTTCCGCGCCGAAAAATCCGCCGATCAGGGAATGCCCCATGAATCCATTCAATGGGGCCATGGTATCGACCGACACACGGTTTGCGCCGGGTACGCAGGTGCCGTTCAGGAGACCGTTCCCGAAAATCAGCAGGTTGTCGGGAGACCATGGGTCCGTACCCGGAGGAACCATCTCATAGAGCAGCTTGGCATTCATCCCGTTGCCGCCCAGATACAATGCCGTATCCCTCGGATCGGTCTCCACCTTCTCGATGCTTCCCTTTGACAAATCCACTTCTAATTGGAACCCTGTTTCAGCGTACCTCATGATTTGCCCCTCTGCAGTCTCTTGGCAGCCTGATTTCCGGCTGCAAGGGTTGTGCACACGTCATGTGCAGCTTCGGCATATCCTAATGGCGCGCGGTCATTGAACCATGCCCGCCCTTCTTTTCCTTCACTTCAATCTTCCTGGGTTCTCTCGCCGGAGGTGCTACGGGAGTTTCCGTGACCGGAAGCAGCCAAATGATCTCGGCCAGCGAATCCTTCAGAATTTGCTCGGCTGCTTCCTTACTCGGGGCTTCGATCTCCTTCACGTTACAGTGAACCCTGAAATACATGCTGAACCTCCCTCCGGCAAGTTGCCCATATTTCTTGCACATCACAGTAGCCGGCAATTGATCTCATCGGCGATCCTTTTAAGTAACGCTGTCAGCTCCGGCATGGATGCGTCGGTCACCTGGCTCGCCAGACCGACCGCCCAGATGGCGGCTTGAAGATCCCTGCCGTCTGCCTTCACGGGCACGGCAAGGGCAATCATCCCTTGGATGTACTCTTCGCTGTCATAGGCGATGCCCTGTTTGCGAACTTCAAGAACCTCCTCTTTATAGACCGTCTTATCGACAATGGAGAAGGGTGTATATCTTTTGAGATCGGTCCGAGCGAGGATCTCATCGAGTTCTTCATCCGATAGTTGTGAAAGCATGGCCTTGATGCCGGCGCCTGCCAGGGCCGGCATCTGCATGCCGATTTCCGATGAGAGCTTGATCCCGTAGGCTGAATCCACCTTGTCGATGAGAATCACCCGGGAATCGGAACGCAACCCTAAAAAGGCCGAAAGCTTTGTTTTTTCATTGATCTTTTCCAGATACGGATGTGCGGTCTGGATGAGCTTCGATCGTTTCCCCGCCATCTTTCCCAGGATATAGAAACGTGTGCCGAAGACAAATTTTCCATCAGGGTGGCTTTCGAGCACGTCGAGATCCATGAGCGTATGCACGATGCTGAATACCGTGCTCTTGTTCAGCTCGAGTTTTCCGGATATTTCACTAATGCCCATGGGTCCGTTCGACTCCGCGAGCAACCCAAGGATGGCGAAACACTTGTCTATGGCCGGCACTCTTTTTGGCAGGCGGGGCATGGCGGAAACCACAATTGTTCTCCAAGCAAAACGTATGTTTTTTATAGCAAACAATCTGGGCGGGTGTCAAAGGGAAAAAGAAATAAAAAGCGAGGCAAAGATGTGAAGACGAGAGAACCGACGGAATGGACAAAAGGCCGTTCCTAAGGTTGCACTCCTTTTTCTTTGGCCTTTCTGACTACCGCCCTCTTTCCTTCTGGAAGAGGAGGCGGAACCGGTGCGCCCACGATCTTCGTCACGGAGCCGAATTTCGGTGGACAAACCTCAAAGCAGGTGCCGCACTTGATGCACTTGTCCTGATCAATGATGTGGATCTGGTTCTTGGCGCTGATGATCGCCTCTGCCGGGCATCGCCTCGCGCAGGTCATGCAGGCCTGGCACTTCTGCGGGTCAATATAGTACGAGACCACTTCGCTGAACAGCTTCTGGATCTCCTCTTTGGTGAAAAAATGCTCATACTCTTCAGGATTCTGCAGAGGGGTCCCCAGTTTCTCGTTTTTCACCACCTTGATGTAGGGAACCAGCCTTGTGACCTCCGTAAGCCTGGACTTCAGTTCAGCTTTGTCGATTCCTTCGCCCTGGCCAATGGGGCCGAGCCTTTTCACATTCCGGACGAAATCATTCACCCCTTCGACAAAAAGGTTCGCATCACTTGCGGACATAAATGCGATTCTCAGTCGCTCGGGGTTCAGCCCGATGTGTTCTATGATTCTCTTGCAGAGAAGCACCGTGTTCAGGGTATGGTAATTCCCCTGGGTCACATAATTGCATTCCCCAAGATGACAGGCGCCGATGAACACCCCGTCGATTCCGTTCGAGAAGGCCCGGAGCACGAACGACAAGTCCACCCGACCGGAACACATCACCCGGATCAGCCTCATTTCACTGGTATATTGCAGTCTGGAAACTCCAGCCAGGTCAGCGGCCCCGTACGCTCACCAGTGGCACACAAAACCCAGGGTCTTCGGTTTGAACGTAAGCGCTGCACTCATGTTTTCACCTCATTGAATGTACCCGGATCCGTTCATCCGTGCGCTAGGCATCTCCAACCGCAGCGTCCATCTGCTGCGGGGCCTCCTCCGGCGGAACCAGCGCATCGATTTCGCTCAAAATCTCATCATCGGTAAAGTGCTTCAGGGAAATGGCACCCGTCGGGCACTTGGCGTTGCAAAGGCCGTCCCCCTTGCAGAGAACCGGGTTGACCACGGCCTTTTTGCCCTGTTTCGTCTCCTGGAGATCCAGGGCCCCGTACGTACAGGCCGAGACACAGGCCCCGCACCCCATGCACTTTTTCTCATCCACCCGACAGACAGAGCCGGAGGCTACGACGATGTCATGGGAAAGAAGCGTCAGTGCCCGGCCCGCAGCCCCATAGG
>JAFGPH010000260.1 GCA_016926135.1 Deltaproteobacteria bacterium | reverse complement strand
GCAGGGGATGTGACCGGGAAGTTCCAATTCACCCATGCGGCAGGTTACGAAGGGGGCATCGTGGTGAGCAACGCGATTTTTCACCTCCCCAGGAAAGCGGACTACACCTTCCTTCCCTGGTGCACCTACGCTGACCCGGAACTTGCCGGCATAGGCATGAACGAAGGGGCCGCGAAGGAGGCGGGGATCGAATACTCGGTTTTTACGGAAGCTTTTCAGGACAATGACAGAAGCCTTGCCGAAGGAGAAAGCGTCGGCAGGATCAAGATGATCCTGGACAAGAGCGAAAAACCCCTCGGGGTTCAGATCCTGGGGCCTCAGGCCGGCGAGCTGCTGAGCGAGTGGGTCGCCGTCCTGAACGGTAAGGTGAAACTCTCCACCCTGGCTTCTGCTATTCACCCCTATCCGACCCTCGGGGAGATCAACAAGCGGGTGGCTGGCACTTACTTTTCACCCAAGATCTTTTCCGACAGGGTGAGAAAAGGGCTGAAGTTCTTTTTTCACTTGAAAGGAAGGGCCTGCGGATGGCTAGACGAGCCATGAACCCTCTCTTTCTAAAAAGTATGACCAGCGGGACAGGGAATCTCGAAAACACCAAGAAAAAAGGGGCGAAGAGGTTTTGATGGATCGGGATAAAGACGTATAGAACCGAAAGACCTAGGGAGGTATAGCATGGAAACGTATTACAGGCCTGAAGACCTTTCCAAATTCCCGGACATGGGGCAGCAAGCCCCTGAACTGGCGAAGAAGTTCTTTGATTACTACAACGCGGTTTTTGCCGAAGGGGCGCTCACGGAGCGTGAAAAAGCGCTGATCGCCCTTTCAGTCGCCCATGCAGTGCAATGTCCCTACTGCATTGACGCATTCACCCAGGCATGTCTTGAGAAGGGATCCAACCTGGCTGAAATGACCGAGGCGGTTCACGTCGTGACGGCAATCCGGGGAGGTGCATCCCTGGTGCACGGGGTGCAAATGCGCAACATCGCCCAAAAACTTTCTATGTGAAGGAGGGCGCGGGCCATGAATGCTGACTGTGCTTTGCCGGAAGTCGTTACCGTCGGGCGGCCATTCGAGCCTTTCCGCAATGCCCTTTTCAGGCATGGTCTCAACCTGGCACGAGGGAAAACCACAACCCTTCAGATCAATGTGGGGCTTCTCTGCAACCAGAGCTGTCGTCATTGCCACTTGAGTGCAGGGCCCGGTCGCACGGAAACCATGGACTCCGACACGGCGAAAGCCGTCATCGCTTATGCCAAGAGAAGTCGCTTCGATACCATCGATATCACCGGTGGTGCACCTGAGTTGAACCCAAACATCATCGATCTCATCGAGGGGCTCTTTCCGCTTGCACCGAGGCTCATGTTCCGCTCCAACTTGAGCGCCTTAAACGATGGTAACGGGCTTCCCTTGATGGAGTTGCTGAAAGCCAAGAGGGTAGTCCTCGTTGCCTCTTTTCCATCTTTGGATGAGGCGCAGGCCGACGCCCAGAGAGGGGACGGCATTTTTGTCAAAAGCATCAATGCTCTTCGCAAGCTCAATGGCCTGGGCTATGGGACTCAAGAAACAGGCTTGGAACTGAATCTGGTCTGCAACCCCACGGGAGCATTTTTGCCTCCACCTCAAGAGCAGGTGACAAAGAGATTTCGTGAAGTGCTCATGAAAAAGTGGGGGGTTGTTTTCAACCATCTCTACGCTTTTGCCAACATGCCTTTGGGAAGATTCCGTGCATGGCTTGAGGAAAAGGAGAATCTTGAATCTTACGTGGAACGCCTGGCATCCGGTTTCAATGCCTGCGCGGTTGAAAGGGTCATGTGCAGAACCCTGGTTTCCGTTTCATGGGATGGATATCTTTACGACTGCGACTTCAATCTGGCTAGGGGGTTGCACATGGGCAAACGAAAGACCCATGTCTCTGAAATGTCCGGCCCTCCGCCTGAGGGCAGCCCCATTGCCGTCGCTGATCACTGCTACACGTGCACGGCAGGCGCAGGCTTTACCTGAGGAGGCGCCATCCGTTCCTGAGTTCAGGAGAAGAGGAGAGAGAAGAGAAGGTGGGTGAATTGACAAACGCAAGACCTGTAAAGGGTAAGAAAGGGGGTGCTCTCAAGGCTCTTGGTTTCTCAGCCTTCATCGTTGCAGCCATTTATGTGGTGAGGTTCACGCCGGCGAAGGAGTATCTGACTTCGGAAGCGCTCGGCCGTCTTCTGGATGGTGCCGGAATATGGGCGCCCATTGCCTACATGCTCGTTTATGCGATAGGGGTGTGTCTGTTTCTGCCCGGAACCCTTCTCACCGGGCTGGGGGCGGCAATTTTCGGACCTTACTGGGGCTTTCTTTATGTGTGGATCGGGGCCATGCTTGGTGCGAGTGCGGCCTTTGTCATCGGGCGAACCCTGGGCAGGGAGTTCGCGACATCTCTTGTCGGAGATGGGTTGCAGAAATACGATGATGCCATCGAACGAAACGGCTTTGCGACGGTGCTCTATCTCCGGCTGGTGTATTTCCCGTTCACACCCATGAATTTCGGTATGGGGCTTACGAAGGTGCATTTCCGGGATTACCTCGTGGGCACGGGCCTGGGCATCATCGTGGGAACATTCATCTTTACCTTCTTTATCGGGACCGTGAAAGAGGTATGGACCTCAGGAAACTGGGGAGACCTGATCTCTTTCAAGGTATTCTTCTCCGTCGGCCTTTTTGTCTTCTCCTTCTTCATTCCGAAGATCATCAAGAAAATCAGGGGAGGAGAGGACGCGCCGGGCAGATGAATGACGTCAGCGTCGTTTTGAAAGCAGGGAACGAAGCGAGTTCAGGAAATACTCGATCTCGTCCGGGGTCGTCGAAAACCCGGGAGAGACACGCACTGTGCCTTCCGGAAAGGTCCCCAGGGAACGGTGGGCAAGGGGAGCACAGTGGAGCCCCGTGCGGACGGCGATATCAAAGCCCGCATCCAGAAGATACCCTACATCCCCCGGATTGAGCCCCTCCACAAGGAAAGACACGACCCCGGTTCCCCGCGCATCCGGTTTGAAGACCCTGACGCCGGGAAGCCCGGCCAGTTCCCGCTCAAGGGTGGCGGCCAGGCCCAGTTCGTGCTTCAGAATGGAATCCACCCCCGTTTCTGCAATGAAGTCGATCCCCGCCGCCAGCCCCGCAATCCCGGGAAGGTTCGGGGTTCCGCTCTCATAGCGATCCGGGCTGTGTCTGGGCTGATCGGCCTGCTCGGAAAGACTTCCGGTTCCCCCCTCGATGAGCGGCAGCACATCCAGATCCGGCCGGATATAGAGAATCCCCACTCCCGGAGGACCCAGCAGCCCCTTGTGTCCTGAACATGCCAGCATGCCCAGTTGCCAGTCCCCGACCGAAATGGTCTGCACCCCTGCCGTCTGAGCCGCATCCAGCAGCAGGGGCACCCCTTGCTCCCTGCACATCTTCGCGACCTCGTTCACGGGCAGCAGACCCCCGTTGACATTGGATGCATGCGTCAAAACCGCGAGCCTGGGAGGCGTTTGAAGGAGAGTCTGAAACGCTTCCATGTCCATTCTCCCCCCTTGCGGACAGGGCACGATGTCCACCCCGACACCCGTCGCTTTCAATCGCTCGATCGGACGGACGACCGCGTTGTGCTCCATCCCGGAAATCACAACGCGATCTCCGGAGCGAAGCCACCCTTTCAGGACCAGGTTGATGCTCTCTGTGGCGTTTTTTGTGAACAGAACCCGACGGGCATCCGGAATGTCTAACAGACGCGCCACTTTCTCTCTGGCCCCGGCGACCATCGCAGATGCCTCTCGCTCCAAACGGTGCGCGCCTCGCCCCGGGGTGGCGCCGATCCGCTCCATCGCGTGCCGCACCGCTTCATATACCGATGGGGGCTTCGGAACCGTTGTGGCTGCGTTATCCAGGTAAGTGGTCATGGATTCTTTTTTCACCGCTGTAGACCGTAAATCTCCCCGCCCGGGCGTAGCCGATGAGGGTGATGTTCAGGGACAGGGCAAGCTGGATGGCCAGGGTGGTTGCGGTGTTTCGGCTCACGAGGACGGGGATCCCGACCTTGCCCGCCTTGATGAGGATCTCGGAAGTGAGGCGCCCCGTGGTAATCAGAAGCTTGTCGTTCAATGTCACGGAATTCAAAAAGCAGTGCCCCACGATCATGTCCGTCGCATTGTGGCGCCCGATGTCGTCGCGAAACAGGATCGTCTCCCGGGGTGTGGCCAGGGCTATGTTGTGCACGCCATGGGTACGCCGGTAGGTTTCACTCAACCGGTTCATGTCATCGACCCGCCCCTGGATCTGCTCCGGGGTGATCTGAAGTGCGCTCTCCACGGGCTTGCTCAGAAGCGCATCCAGCGCGTAGTAGAAGAGAGACCCCTTTCCGCACCCGGATGTGATGGTGCGCTTCATCCAAAGCTGATGCGCGAGGGACGCATCGCTGGAGATCTCGACTTCCACTTTGCCTGCAACCGGGTCCACCTCCAGCCGGGTCAGATCGGAAGGACGCTGGAGGAAGCCTTCGCCGTGGAGAAAACCGGCTGCCAGTTCCTCCAGGTGATGTCCGGCGCAGAGCAGGGTCACCAGTTCGCGTCCGTTGAGAACCAGGGAGACGGGCTGCTCTTTGATGACCCACTGGGTGCGGCGTTCCCGTTCACCGGTCCTGTCGTAGACCGAGGCCCATACCGAAGACACCTTTTCCAGGTCCCGACCCTCGTCGATTGCTTCGTCGGCCTTCGTAGTCTCTTCCTTCTGCAAGATGTCCACCCCTTTTCGCCGGCAACCGCTTTGCTTCCTCATTTAGCTGAATACTCCATTCGCCGGCGTTTTCAAAGAACATTTGTCGGACAAGTTCAAGCAGCGGCTTTCTTCGTCACGTTGACACAACAAGATGAAACTTCTATACTCAAGACTGCAGACGACCTGCTCTAGTCGCTTACAGGAGGATCTATGGATGACAGTCCTATTTTCTGCGCGTGAAATTGTCGAGGCGGCGGTTGAGAAGGAAAGAAAGAGACGAGAATTCTATGCCAGGGTGTCCGAGTTGAGCACAAATGAGGACTTGAGATCCCTCTTCCAATTTCTGATGGAGGAGGAAGAAAGGCATGTTGCAGCCTTTGAACAGATCCGGGATAAGCTCCCCGTAGAGACCCATGCGGCCGAGTACGACGAAGATATGCAGGCGTATATGGACTCCGTGATCGACGATCGTCTCTATTCCAATGTGGATTCACGGGAATTTGTCCAGAAGGCCATTCAGACCGAAAGCGTGATCCGCCTGGCCATCGGTTTTGAAAAAGATGCAATTCTGTACTTTATGGAATTCCTGCCCCATTTGACGGAATCCGATCGAAAGATCGTCTCGGAATTGATTGAAGAGGAAAAAGGTCATATTCGAAAGCTTGCCTCCCTACAACAGGGGAAGGCCAAATGAGATTCCGTCCTGAAGGAGTATGAATCGGGGCCTATTTCCCTGAGGCGGGTTTGGAATCACGCGCGGGAAAGGCCAGTGCTTCGGTCAACAAGTAAGCCGCCTGCAGGTATGACGTGGGGCAGAGCGGGAAGCATTCCTTGCAGTTCCAGCACTCCTTTGCAGCGATTTCTGGGATAAAATTGATCTCCCTTTTTGGACCCTGATCAACGAAGGCAATGGCGTTCTTCTTCTTGACCTCGGCGCAGTATCGCACACACAGGCCGCAGAGGACGCAAAAGGACGACTCCTTGTCAAAACGGTCGGCCTTTGCCCCATATTCCTCAGCCAAGGCGACCAGTTGTGGGGAATCCGGGGCATGTGCCAGCAACATTTCCAGGATCACCTTCCGGATCTTATCAACTTTCTCCGACCGGGTTTTCACGATCAGATTTCTTTCCACAGGGTACAGGCAGGCAGCGACATAGCTTGTCCGGCCGCGGGATTCCACTTCAACCGTACAGAGTCGACAGCCACCGTAAGGATCGAGTTTGTCATGGTGACATAACGAGGGGATCGTGATGCCCGCGCCTCGCGCAGCGTCCAGAACGCTCGTGCCGGGTTCGGCATGGACTTCTTTTCCGTCAATCGTTAAAAGAATATCGCTCATCTCTTTTTACTTTCTCCGGCCGTCATTCCTGCCTTGCCGCCGACAGCAGTCAGGTCTTGCGTGGCGGACTGGATGCTTGTCTCATACTCGTTCCTGAAAAAGCGGAGGCCGCTCCGGATCGGGCTGGAAGTCGTCTTTCCCAAGGCGCAGAGTGAAGCGAGCGCGCCCACTTCACACAGCTCTTCCAGAGTCTCGATGTCGCCCTCTCTGCCTTTTCCTTCGCTCATGCGGGTAAAGATTCGCAGCATCTGTCGAATCCCTTCCCGGCAGGGGACGCATTTTCCACACGACTCCCGGGCAAGGAAATCCAGGAAGAATCTGCCCATACGGACCATGCTGGTGTCTTCGTCCATGACGAACAGCCCGCCGGCTCCAATCGCCGCGCCCAGCTTTGAAAGCACATCAAAATCCAGTGGCGTGTCGATCAGCTCAGCAGGAAGGGATCCGCCCATTGCCGCTCCAAAATGAACGGCCTTCAGTTGTTTTCCGTTCGGAATTCCGCCGCCGATTTCGTAGACAATCTCCCTGAGGGAAGTGCCGAATGGAACCTCGACCACGCCGGCATTCACGATATTGCCGGAGAGGGAGACCATCTTGGTGCCTTTGCTCCGCTCCGTTCCGATCCCCGCGTACCAGTCGGCTCCCCTCTGGATGATCTGGGGCACGTTCGCCCACGTCTCCACGTTGTTCAGATTGCTTGGCCGCTCCCAGATCCCCTTCACGGCGGTGCGCGTGTATTTCGGTCTCGGCTCCGGCGCCTTCCCTTCTATGGACCGCATCAAAGCGCTCGCTTCACCGGATACGAAGATCCCGACATCGAGGTGCACTTCGATCTGGAAGTCGAAACCGGACCCGAGGATGTTCCGGCCCAGGAAACCGTACTCCTCGGCCCTCTTCAGGGCGAGATCGATATTCTCTCTCAATTTCGGCATATCATGGCGGGTATAAACGAATCCCTGCCGGGCGCCGACGGCATACCCGCCGATGATCAACCCTTCCAGGATCAGATGCGGGTTCCCCTGAAAAATGGCCCTGTCCATGTAAGCGCCCGGTTCGCCTTCATGGCCGTTGCAGATGACATACTTCACTTCCGCCTTCGCATTGCGAGCCGTCTCCCATTTCAAACCCGCGGGAAATCCGCCTCCGCCTCTTCCCCGCAGGTTGGCCTTCTTCACCTCTTCCAGGACCTGCTCGGGACTCATCTGCAGAAGGGCCTTTGCCAGGGCGGAATAGCCGCCGATCGCCAGATAGTCTTCAATGCTCCTGGGATCGATCCTGGGGTTCATCCCGAGAAGATTTCGCGTCTGCTTGCTGTAAAAAGGGATTTCAGACTGATACACCGCCTTTTGTGCCGTAACCGGATCCGTGTAAACCAGGCGATCCACGACTTTCTTCTCGATCAGAGTCCGGGAAACGATTTCCGCGGCGTCTTCCGGCTGTACCTTGACATAGCAGATTTCTTCGGGATAGAGGATCAGGTTCGGGCCCTGTGCGCAGAAGCCGTGACAGCCCGTGACTCTCAGGTCGACTTTGCCCTCCAACGACTGTTTCTTGATTTCTTCCTCAAAGGCATGGACAAGGCTCTCCCGACCGCCGAGGCAGCCTGTCCCGCCACAAATCGCGACACAGGGCTTGGTCGGATCTTTCTTGGACACGATGCCCTTTCTCACTTCTTCCAATTCAGCAGCTGAATGTATCCTTGCCATGATTTTCCCTCAGCTGTAATTCTTCAGAATATCTTCCACATCGTCCGGCGTAATATTGCGGTGATGCACTCCGTCGATGACCATCTCGGGCCCCAGGGTACAGCATCCGAGACAGCTTCCGTTCTCAAGGCTGAAGCGAAGATCCGGGGTGGTCTCCCCGGGGCTGATCCCGATCAAATCCCTGACCTTTTCAAGAATTTTTTCCGAACCGCGTTGATGACAGGAAGTGCCCGCACATACGTGAACTTCATGACGTCCCTGGGGCTTCAGGCTGAAAGTTTTGTAAAACGTGGCAATGTGCAGGATCTCGCTCAAGGGCACGCCCAGCTTCTCGCTGACTTTCTCCAAGACTTCGCGCGGGAGCCAGTGGTTTTCATGCTGAATGTCCATCAGCACCATAATGACCGAATGGGCCTTGCTCCCATATTTGCTTACAATCTCGTCGATTCTCCGTTCATCCATGGCCGCCGCCACCCTCCATCCTTCCGCTATGCCCGTGCCTGTCCGCTGTCCGAGAGCGCAAGCATGACTCTCTGCCTTTCGTCAAATCTCACCCATCCTTGTCTTGCCGAGCTGTTCATGTGCTTCGAGACTTCAGAGGGCCTCAAGCCAACGGCCTCGGAGATTTCCCCGCCTGACCGCGGTCCTTCGCGCAGAAGCAGCATGATTTCGCTCAGCGCAATCTTATCTGCGACCAGTTCCCTGAACAGCCTGTCGAATCCCTCGCCGGCGAAGTAGCTTCTGTATTCTTCCTCTTTATGGGAGTGTATTCTCAGCCTCTCCCTTTCCACAAGCCTCAGATAAGGAAGGATGCTCTTCAAGGCCTCGAATTTGAAGGCCAGCCTGTTCGGTTCCAGTCCTTCGGCCTTGCCGAGGGGTCCCAGTTCCTTGATACGATTGCAGACGTCATTCATGACTTCGGCAAAGCGAACGCCTTCCGATGCACCCACCCATTCAATTCTCAACCTCTCGGGATTTACCCCGATGTGGGCCAACACCCTCTTCATGAGGAGCACAATGCTCAAGGCATGGAAATTGCCTTCGGTGAGGTAATGACACTCACCGGGCCAGCATCCTCCTATATACACGCCGTCCGCTCCATGGGAGAAGGCGCGGATGATGAAGGCCGGATCGACCCGCCCACTGCACATGACACGGATCAGCCTCACGTCCGTTGCATATTGTAGCCTGGAAACTCCAGCTAGGTCCGCGGCCCCGTACCCTCACCAGAAGCAGAGAAACCCTACAATTTTCGGTCTGAATGCAAATGCTGCAGCCATGTTCATCCTCCAACGGCGCCGTTATGTCACCAAGGCACAAAGGACATCCTATGCATTTTCTCTTTGTGCATCCCTTTGTTCATGGCCGGACGTTTTCACATCGAAAAACAACGCGTCGATCTGGTTACCGATCTCCTGATCGGTAAAGTGCTTCAGGGAAGCCGCCCCTGTCGGGCACGTCGCATTGCAGAGGCCGCACCCCTTGCAGAGGACGGGATTGACTCTCGCCTTCCTGCCTTGAGGGGTATCCGCAAATTCTATGGCGCCGTAATTGCAGACCGAAATGCATGCCCCGCAGGATACACAATCGTTCTCGCAGATCTCGCAGACCGCTCCGGAGGCCGTGACCGAGTCTCTCGATAGGACGGTCACCGCCCTTCCTGCAGCCCCATACGCCTGGCTGATCGTTTCCGAAAGGTGCTTGGGGTAATGGGCCGTGCCGCACAGGAAAACGCCTTCCGCCGCAAAGTCGACCGGTCTCAGCTTCACATGGGCTTCCTGGAAGAACCCGTCCGGGTTCAACGATACCTTGAAGAACTTGGCGATCTCGCTGTTTGTCGCGGCAGGAACCACCGCGGCGGCCAGGGCGAGCCGGTCCGCATCCAGGATGAGCTTCTTGCCCAGGATAGGGTCGCTCACGGTAACCTTCAGCACGGGCCTGCCGTCCTCCGACTCGCCGGGCTCCACCTCGGGCTTGTCCTGCGGTTCATAGCGGATGAACTTCACATCCCTTTCCGAGGCTTCCCGATAATAATCTTCCTTGTAGCCATAGGTTCTCATATCCCGGTACAGAATATAGATGTCCATCTCGGGATTGATCTCTTTCAGTTTCAGGGCATTCTTGACGGAGTGGCTGCAGCACACGCGGCTGCAGTAGTTTCTCTCCTCGTTTCTGCAGCCCACGCACTGGATCATCACCAGGCTTTTGGCGTTGATCACCTGGTCCTCTCGGTCGGCGATCCTCTCACCCAACTCCACCTGGGTGCTTACCCGTTCATCTTCCCCATAGAGATACTCGGCTGGTTTGTATTCTTCCGCCCCGGTGGCGATGATGGTTACGCCGTGACGGATCTCCTTGGCCCTCCCTTTCGCGTTCACCCGGGTGATGAAATTTCCCACGTAACCGGAAGCCTCCGTGATGGTGGCGTCGGTGGTTACATGAATCGAGGGATGCCGGTAGACCTTGCGGATGAGGTCGCTCAAGTATTCCTGAACATTCACCCCTTCCAGGGTGGTGTGAATCCTTCGAGCCATTCCGCCGAGGTCTTTGTCCTTTTCCTGGAGGTAGACTTCAAATCCCTGGTTTGCCAGGCTCAGGCTGCTGGTCATGCCGGCTACGCCTCCTCCGACCACCAACACCCTCTTGTCGACCGGCAGCTCGAATTCCTTCAGGGGCTCCAGCAGGGCCGTGCGCGCCACCGACATTCGAACGATATCCTTGGCCTTCTGGGTGGCGATCTCTTTCTCCTTGGAGTGAACCCAGGAGCAGTGCTCGCGGATATTCGCGAATTCGAAGTAGTACGGGTTGATCCCCCCTTCACGCAGCGTGTCCCGGAACAGCGGCTCATGCGTCCTGGGGGTACAGGCTGCAACCACCACGCGGTTGAGGCCCTTCTCCCGGATCGTATCGGAAATTTTTTGCGCAGCGTCCGTGGAACAGGCGAACAGGGCATCTTCGGCGTGAACCACATTCGGCAGGGTCAGGGCGTATTCGGCCACTGAGGGAACATTCACGACCCTCCCGATATTGGCTCCGCAATGACACACGAAGACCCCCACCCTGGGGTCCTCCCCCGAGACATCCCTTTCGGGCGGATACTGCCTTTCTCTGGCCAGGTTGCCCCGCTGCGCATAGAGAAGTTGACCGCAAAGGCTGTCGGCGCCGCTGGCCGTCATGACCGATTCGGGAATATCGATAGGACCCTGGAAGGCACCGCTTACGAAGACTCCCGGGCGGGAGGTCTCGATCGGGTTCACGGGATTGGTTTTGCAGAATCCGTGAGCGTCAAGCTCGATGCCGAACGTATCGGCCAGTTGTCGGACATCGGCGGGAGGATTCAATCCGACCGACAGCACCACCATGTCGAATTCCTCTTCCTTCACCCCATGCTCGGCCGTGGCGTATCTCAAAGTCACGTTCCCGGTTTCGGGGATCTCTCTTCCCAGAGAAACATAGCTCCGGATGAATCGGACGCCGGGCAGGTTTTCCGCCCGCTGATAAAACCGTTCGAAGTCCTTGCCGAAGGAACGAATGTCGTTATGGAATACGGTGCACTCCGCCTCCGCATCATGATCCTTTGTCAGGATCACCTGTTTCTGGGTATAGGCGCAGCATACGGCCGAACAATAGCTGTTGTCGCCCGGCGTAACCCGCCTGGAACCGACGCACTGAATCCATGCGATCTTGTGCGGATGTTTCTTGTCCGAAGGGCGCCTGATCTCCCCTTCATAAGGACCGGTCGAACACAGGATTCGTTCGAAGTCAAGGCTGGTGACTACGTTCTGCATCCGTCCGTAGCCGTAATCGCCCCTCACTCCGGGGTCGAAGGGTTCGTAGCCCGGCGCCAGAACGATGGCGCCCACCTCGATTTCCAGCCTCTCCGCCTTTTGATGCAGATCGATGGCGTTGTTCTTACAGGCGCCAACACAAATGGTGCACTTCTCCCCCTGGAGGAAAAGGCATTGATCGGGGTCGATGTAAGGGATGAGCGGGACCGCCTGGGAAAAGTGGATATGGGTGGCCTTGGTGAAAGAAAGGTTCTGATTATACCTGTCGGGGACCCTGACCGGGCAGAACTCGGTACAGGTGGTGCACCCCCTGCACTCCTCGGTTCGGATGTACCTGGGTTTCTTGATCAGGGTGACCTTGAACTCTCCGGGCTCCCCTTGCACCCTTTCGACATCGGTATAGGTCAGGATCTCGATATTGGGATGCCGGTTGGCCTCAATGAACTTGGGAGACTCGATGCACATGGAGCAGTCGTTGGTGGGAAAGGTTTTGTCCAGCTGAGCCATGTGGCCGCCGATAGCCGGACACTTGTCGACCAGGTAAACCTTGAACCCCGTGTAGGCGAGATCCAGAGAAGCCTGAATGCCGCTGATCCCTCCGCCGACGACCAGTACGTCTCCGACGTTACCGTCCGCCGGATGATTCACACACTGTGCTTCGACCGGTTCTTTTTCCACTTCTCTCATTCCTTGGAT